>NZ_JBEYER010000128.1:0-4782 GCF_040634005.1 Micromonospora sp. NPDC007271 | reverse complement strand
TCCCCGGTCTTGGCGTCGCTGGGCGGGACGACGGCCAGACCGCGAACGGGCCCCGGAGCTTCCGCTCCGGGGCCCGTTCGGCAGGGTCCGCGTCAGGCGGCGGGAACCTCCGCGGTGGTCTGGATCCGGTCCAGCGCCGGCGGGGAGACCGGCGACTTCTCGGTCAGGTACGCCGTGAAGGCGTCCAGGTCGATCATGCCGGTGACCGGGTTCGTGCCGCCGGTGAGGACGCTGAAGCCGTCACCACCGCCGGAGAGGAAGTTGTTCACCGTGACCCGGTAGGTCGCGGTGTCGCTGACCGGGGCACCGTTGATGGTGAGGCTGCCCCGGACCACCCGGGTACCGCTGCACGGCGAGCCGGCGGGCGCGGTGGTGCCGTTGACGTCGACGACGTAGTGCACGGTCGAGGACGCGTACAGCACCCGGCCGACGGTGAACTGCTGCTCGAGCATGCAGTACAGCTGCGCGCCGGTCAGGTCCAGGGTAACCAGGTTGTTGGCGAACGGCTGGACGGTGAACGCCTCGGCGTAGGTGACCGGGCCGGCGTCGAGGTCGGCGCGGACACCACCGGGGTTCATGAACGCCGCGACCGCGTTCTGCTCGGTGTCGGTGGCGGCGAGCTGCGCGTCGGCGATCAGGTTGCCGAGCGGCGACTCACCGGTCTGGTACGTCGGCTTGCCGTTCTGGTCGACCCCGGTCTGGTACAGGTTCTCCTGGGCCTTGGTGATCGCCTGGGTGGTCTTGCCGACCACCTTGTCCGCGACCGGGCCGAGCGCCGTCTTGTACCGCGTGATCAGCTCGGTGCTGGCCGGGTCCTTCGGCACGTCCCGGGTGACCACGACGTTGTTCGCGGCGGCGCGGATCACGTCGCCGCTGCGCCGGTCGACCTGGAGGTCGATCTCGGTGACCAGCCGGCCGAACGAGCTGGCGCTGGTGACCAGCTTGCCGTTGAGGTTGCAGTTGTACGCGGCGTGGGTGTGCCCGCTGACGATCGCGTCGATCGACGGGTCCATCCGGTTGGCGATGTCGACGATCGGCCCGCTGAACCCGGTGCAGTCGTTGATGCCGCCACCGTTCTGCACGCCGCCCTCGTGCAGCAGCACGACGATGGCCTGCACGCCCTGAGCCTGCAGGATGCGGGCGTACTTGTTGGCGGTGTCCGCCTCGTCGGCGAAGGTCAGGCCGGCGACGCCCTGCTGGCTGACGATGTTCGGAGTGCCCTCCAGGGTCATCCCGATGAAGCCGATCTTGACGCCGTCGACCTTCTTGATGCCGTACGGCGGCAGCAGCGGCTGGCCGGTGGCGGTCTTGAAGGCGTTCGCCGACAGGTACTGGAACTTGGCGCCCTTGAAGGGGGTGCCGTCGGCGCAGCCGTCGACCGGGTGGCAGCCGCCGTTCTGCATGCGGAGCAGCTCGGTGGCGCCCTCGTCGAACTCGTGGTTGCCGACGCTGGCGAACTCGAGCCCGGCGAGGTTCATCTCCTCGATGGTCGGCTCGTCGTGGAAGGCCGCGGAGAGCAGCGGGGAGGCGCCGATCAGGTCACCGGCGGCGACCGTGATGGTGCGCTCCCGCTCCTCCTCGGTGGTGCCACGCAGCTTGGCGAGGTGGGTGGCCAGGTACTCGGCGCCACCCGCGGTCTTCCCGTCGATGGTGCCGCTGGAGCCGGTCGGCGGCTCCAGGTTGCCGTGGAGGTCGTTGATGGCGAGCAGCTTGACGTCGACCGGCTTCGGGCCGGCCTCCGCCTGGTCTGGCTGGACGGTGACCGCGGTGAACGCGGTCGCGGCGAGCGCGGCCAGGCCGAGAGCGGCCCGGCGACGCATCCGGGGGACGGACATGGGACTCCTCGTGAGATACCGGCGCTTGGCTGTCCGGGCGATGGTTCGCCCGGGGGCCCTGATTCGCCGTGACAGGGCTCGATCTCGGGCGGCGGATTCGGGGGACGCCACCCGACGGTGGAAAGCTTCTCATCCACCGGGCGATCGGTCGACCGGGGCGGCACACCAGCGTGGAGGGCATAGCGGCCGACCTGCGCCGGTCGGCCGGACGAGTCCGACATGACGGGCGGGTGAGTTCCTGCACAGCCGCCCCTTGTCGCGGGTGCGTCGCGCAGCGTCCAGGACTTCAGGTTGATGGTGCTGCTGCGCCGGTTGGTCAGCCGCACGTACTCGGCGTTCAGGCTCTTGTGGGAGCGGTCGACCGGACAGATCGCCGGGTCGAGCGGCATCGGCGCGGCCACGGACCGGCGCGGTGGTCGACAGTCCCGGCAACCCGGGTATGTACCCAGCCGCCCGGCGGATCCGCCAGGTCAGAACCAGCAGGTCCGCCCGGCGGCGTGGCTGACCTGCACGGTGTGCGTGACGCAGCCGTCGCCGGCCACCCGGTGCAGCAGGAACGCGGTCGGCTCCGCGACGAACCCGATCTCCTCCTCGTCGGTCATGGTCAGGCTCACTTGCACCCAGGTGCTCGGCGCGGTGGTCAGCACCGTGCCGGCGAACGCGCTGGTCACCGGGCGGTGCAGGTGACCGGCGGCGACCCGTACGACGTGGCGGTGGCGCGCGATCACGTCGGCGAACGCGTCGGCGTCGGCGAGCCGGGTGGCGTCCATGGCCGGCACGCCGACCGCGACCGGCGGATGGTGCAGGCACACTACGGCGGGCACGTCCGACCGGCCGGCGAGCACCCCGTCGAGCCAGCCGAGTTGCTCGTCGCCGAGCCGACCGCCGGCGCTGCCCGGAGCGTGCGAGTCCAGCACCACGAGCGTCCCGTCCGCGTGGTCGACGTGGTAGTACGCCGAGAAGCCGCCGCCCAGGTAGGGGGTGCCACCGAAGGTGTCGAGCAGCGACTCCCGGTCGTCGTGGTTGCCGGCGGCGAGGTGGACCGGCAGTGGGAACCGCCCGATGATCTCGCGCAGCGCGACGTACTCGTCGGGGCGGCCGTTGCTGACCAGGTCACCGGTGATCACCACGCAGTCGGGCCGGGGTCGCAACGCCAGCACCCGGCCGAGGGCCCGGTGCAGCCCGGACGCCTGCTCAGCGGCGAGCGGACCGGTGGTCACGTGCGGGTCGCTGAGCTGGGCGATGAGCATCGGCATCTCCTCGGGACCGGGACCCTCACGCTATCGCCACCGGCCCCGCCGCGCGGCCTCGCCGGATCCACAGGCCACGTCCACACCCTGTGGATAGCACATGTGTACGAAGGTCGTGGGACCGTCGGCTGAGTACTCTTGATCGCGCCCCCGACCCCTCCGACCAGGAACGACGTGGATCACGAGCAAGTCGTCCGAGACGTCACGGCCCGCCTCCCGATGGCGTCGACTCCGCTGGAGGCGTGCGAGTGGACCGTCGCAGCGCTCGCCCGGTACACCCCGGCGGCGATCTCGATCCTGCTCCAGGTCCACGACCGGCTCCGGTGCGTCGCGGCCACCGGCGCCTGGCAGGTCCATTCCACCGTGCCGCCGAAGACCGGCCTCGTGGGCCAGGTGTACGCCTCCGGCGAGCCGGCCGCCATCGCCGATGTCACCGCCGATCCCGACCCGTTTCCGGTACGCCCCGACGTCAGCGCCGAACTCTGCGTACCGGTGCTGGACCCGGCGGGCCGCCCGATCGGCGTACTCGACGTGCAGTGGAGCGACCCGGTCGAGCTGGCGCGGTGGCGGGAGACCGCCGAACGGCTCGGCCGCCGGCTGGGCGCCCGGATCGTGGCGCTCGGCGGACCGCCGGCCGAGAGCCGCGGCGAGAAGCTGCTCCGACACGCCACCGCGATGACCGCTGCCGCCACCGAGTGGGAGCTGCTGGCCGCCACGATCACCGCGGCCCGGGACGTCTCGACCCTCTCCGCCGCCGTGCTGCTCCTCACCGGCCCACCCGAGCCGCGGCTGGGCGCGGCGACCGGCATCCCGGGCGAGCTGGAGTCCCGGATCCGGGCTGAACTGGCCGAGACCGGGTCGATGGCGCTCGGCCGGCTGATCGCCCGGGCGCACCGGCACGGCTCGGCGTACACACTCGGCGAGGCGGGGCACCCGCCGACCGAGGATCACCTGCCGCTGGCCCGGGCCGGGGCGCGCACCCTGGTGGCGGTGCCGGTCGGGCCGCCGGACACCGGCGGGGTACTGCTGGTCGCCGACGAGCGGCTGCTGCGCCCCGACCCGACCACGGTCAACCTGATGGAGCTGCTCGCCGGACAGGCGTGGGCCTGCCTGGACCGGCTGCGTACGCTTGCCCGGCTACGCGAGCAGGCCAGCTCGGACCCGCTCACCGGGTTGCGCCACACCGGGCCGTTCGGGCAGCGGATCGCGACCGCCACACCGGGGCGTACCGCCCTGTTGGCCATCGACATCGACGGTTTCAAGAGCGTCAACGACACGTACGGTCACCAGGCCGGGGACCGGCTGCTGGTCGGGCTGGCCCGGGCGCTGGAGGGGGCGCTGCGGCAGGGCGACGAGCTGTACCGGACCGGCGGCGACGAGTTCGTCGCGGTGATCGAGGTGAACCGGCCCGAGGAGGCGGTCCGGATCGCCGAGCGGCTGACCGAGGCGGCCCGCCGCACCGGCCGCACGATCAGCGTCGGCGTCGCCCTGCCCCACCCCGGCGAGCTCCCCGAACACACCCTGCTCCGCGCCGACCAGGCCCTCTACACAGCCAAACGCCAAGGCCGCGACGCCGTCCACCTCTCCCCCACCTAACCCACCCCCACCCCACCCCCGCCCCCCCGCCGCCCCCCCGCCCCGACCGGGCCCGCCGGGCCGCCGCCCGGGTCACCCGTGGGCTGCGCGAGCCGGGGCCC
>NZ_JBEYER010000127.1:0-17682 GCF_040634005.1 Micromonospora sp. NPDC007271 | reverse complement strand
CATGGTGTTGCTCGGCCCAGACGGCGAGGTTGACCGCCGCGTTGACGTCCCGGTCCGCCGTGTGCCCGCACTCGTCGCAGGCGAAGATGCGTACGGACAGGGGTAGGGCGGGGCCGATGGTGGCGCAGGCACTGCACATTCTGGTGGACGGGTACCAGCGGGGTGCCCGGGTGGCTTGCCCGCCCCGCCAACGCTGTTTGTAGCGGATGATGCGGGCCAGGTCGGCCCAGCCAGACGCCGGTTACGCAGCAGACCGGCGGTGTGCAGGTCTTCCAGAGCCAGCCGGTCGTGGGTCTTGACCAGCCGGTTAGCAACCCTGTGCAGAAAGTAGCGACGCACATTCGCGACACGATGGTGGGCACGAGCCAACCGGGCGACAGCCTCAGCCCGATTGCACGAGCCTCGCTGTTTACGGGTGACCTGGCGGGACAGCCGCCGTAGCCTCGGCAGGGCGGCCCGCAGCGGGCGCGGCGCATCATCGACGCGCAGTACCTGCCGGCCGGTGGTGTCGGCGGCCACGACGAGGGCAGCGAGGCCACGGTCGGCACCTACCCAACCACCGCCATCGGCGTCGGGGCGGGGCGGGTGCTGGCGGGCGGGATGCAGGTCCGCCGCCTCCACTGTCATGGTGATGGTCCACCGGCCGGCCCGGCAGGAGACGGTGGCATACCGGATGTGGGCTCGGCCTGTGCGGATCATCCGCCGGAGTCGGCGGGTGTCCTCCCGTACCCTCAGGACCCCGATCCTCGGCAGACAGACACTCCGAGGTCCTGCCGTCGGATCCCCGACCCGAATACTCGGCCGCCCGGCCTTGGTTCTGCAGCGGATGCGAAACGACGGCCGGGTGCGGCTCTTGCGTTTGAATGTCGGGAACCCCACCCGGCGGCCCGGCCGTTTTCCCCGTCGGGAGTCGGCCCAGGCGGTCAGGGCGCGGCCCAGGTCGACAGCGGCTTCCTCACACACCTGCTGGCACACCTGCGCCCGCCACGACAACCCCGTCGCCACGACCTCGGCCGAACCGGCCGAGTCGACCACGAAGCGGCGACCCGCCTGCGCCGAGCACTTCCACGAGTTGAACGCGTTGATCAGGTCGAAACCCGACCACGGCACCACCACCGACCCGCCCCGATGCTTCGCATCCAGGGCTTCCTTCACCAGAACCAGGCACTGGTTGAACGCGAACCGAGCCGCCCCCGCATGACGCGCCAACACCACCACCTGCGACGGTGACGGGTCGACTGTGAACCGGAACGCGGTAAACCTCCCCACAGCCCCACACCATGCCTGCCACCTCCGACACTTCCGAAACACCGCGTAGGGGCAACGGAACCACCAACCCGGCGATGATCCACAACAGTCAATCGGAAACCCGGTGAACGTTAGACACCGCACTAGTTTGTGATGCGGCGAATCACTGCGATCTGGTTGTGCCAGTTGCTCAGCCGGGCAATCTTGATGACGTCGCCGGCTCTGGGGGCGTGGATGATGAGCCCTTGACCGATGTACATGCCGACGTGGCGCGGGTTGGTCATGGTGCCTTGGCTGCCGGGGATGAGGATGAGGTCGCCGGGCAGCATGAGCGCCGGGTCGGCCACAGGCTTCCCGGCGTTGGCCTGGTCGGTGGTGACGCGCGGGATGGAGATGCCGGCCGCCCGGTACGCCGACTGCATGAGCGAGGAGCAGTCGCATTGCTTGTCGGGGTCGCCGGAGTGCGGGTCGGTGCACGACCCGCCGAAGTGATAGGGCGTGCCGAGCTGGTTCACGGCCCAAAAGATGGCCGTGGCCACCGCGGGCGGGGTGTTGGCGGGGAGCGCGAACCCGATTGGGAGGGCGGCGAGCGTGTCGGTGGCGCATCCAGCGAGGGTGCTGGTCAGCTGATCCACCAGCTTCACAGCGTCGTCGGTCCACCTGGCGTACGCGTTGGGGAAGGCCGAGATCTGGACCGCCTGCGCGGCGTGGGCGAGTGGCATCGTTTCCCAGCCGGGGACGGTCAGGAGCTTGTCGAAGAACTTGCCTGCCTGGTAGGCGGGCTTGGATAGTTGCTCGATGTTGCCCCAGCCTTGGCTTGGGCGCTGCTGGAACACTCCGATCGAGTCGTGGTCGTTGCGGTCGCCGAGGTGCGGCAGGTTGCGCAGGCCGGACTCCTGCATGGCGGTGGCGACGCCGACGACCCAACCCCAGCGGGGTACGCCCTTGGACACGCCGACGTCGATGATGGTCGCGGCGATTTCGAGCTGCTCGGTGTCCCAGCTGCCGTCCCCGGGCGGTTGCCCGAAGGGATGTACAGCGGGCATGGCGCTGATGCCGCACCCGCCGGAACCGCCGCCGATGACAGCGGACAGCAGCAGCAGGGGCAGGCCGAAACAGACGACGATGACGGCGGCGACGACGCCGATGATGACCTTGGCCATGGCCAAATGCCTTTCGGTGAAAATGAAAAAGGGTCCCCGCGCGAGTGCGCGACCGGTAGGGGCGATCGGGGATGCGAGCTACAGGAGGTGGATGAGCGGCAGAAGCCCAGCGTGGATCTCGCGGAGGAGAACGGCGATCAGGTCGCGAATGGGAACAGCGGGTGGCCGCTATCGACGGGGGGCGGCGCGGTGCCAGCCCCAGTCGCAGGGCTTTGGCGGGCACGCACCAGAGCGCGCCGTGGAGAGCGAGGACAGCGCGCCATTGATCTGCGGGGCGAGCAGAATCAGCGGCTGGCTGGCGCAGGTGGCCGGGCAAGTGGTACTTGGGGTCGAGCCGGTGCGAGGTTGGCGGCGGGGAAGTGGGTCCCAGACGGCCGGGGTCGCGATCATCGCAGTCGACCCGCGTACACCTCACAGTGGGGCGCCCAGCACTGGCAGAAGCCACTGACCAGCAAGAACCGCAAGACAACCCGCTACGGCGGCGCCGCCGTGGCGATCGGACGACGCGCCCAGGGGCACCCGATCCGGCGACGGACGACACCGCCCCCTGCTCACCGGAGTGATGAGCAGGGGCATCGGATCGCCCAGGCCGGACCGGGAACCCCGAGCGCGAGGGAACCCGCCCCCGTACCTCCGGACCCGCGGACACGATCCGCGCGCGCCGGATACGGAGCGCACGCGGGGGACCAGTGTGCCCAACACCGTTCGGGGCACGCGGCTGAGCACGCGCAACTCATGCTCAGTCCATAGGAACGGTTGTGGTCAGACCTTCAGCAGGTCGAAGGCGGCCAGCTTCAGCTCGCCGACGTTGCCGGTCAGCACCCGGTTGGCGCGGGCGGTCTCGTTCTTGGCGGGCTGGTAGTGGTCGAGGTACTCGGTGATGGCCTGGTATCCGGCCCACCGGCTGCCCGTGATGGGTTTCAGGGTGTCGGCCTCGCGGATCAGGTACTTGAGGGTGCCGAGCCGCTGCTTGAAGTTGTTTTTGGCCTGCTCGGACGCGGTGTCCTTGACCGGCCACACCTGGGCGACGACCTTCTCGAACTCGCGCATGGTCAGCTCCGTGTGGAGCATCCGCTCGGCGGCTTTCTCGAAGGTCTCCAGGTACTTCCACATCAGGCCCAGGGCCTCGCGGGCTTGGCTGATCTGCAAGTTGACGTTGGAGGTGTGCCGGAACGTGTAGTGCCCGACCGCATGCCGGAAGGCGGCGCGTTGGGTATTTGCGCACACCACGCGAATCGGGCTGGCGTCCACCCGCAGGGCGGCCGTGCCGTCGTGGGAGGTCGTGCCGATCAGGTAGAGGTCCATGCGGTCCACCCCGGCGACTTCCATCGCGTCGGGCAGCTTCATGGTCACGAACACGCTCTTGCCGCGGCGCAGGCTGCCGGCGGTCTCGTAGTGGGCGCCGCCGACCTGGTCCACGAGGCGGTCCAGCATCTCGGCGCACTGCTCGTTCTGGACCACCGTGTAGTCGGTGCCGACGACGCCCAGGTACTCGGTGTCGCCGGTGACCGGGTTGCGGCGCACGGTCATCCGCTTGTCGTCGGCGGGGATCTGCACTTCGACCCCGTCGACGATGTCGATGCCGACGGTGCGGATGGTGCGCACGCCCCAGTCGCCGAGCCGGGCGGCGGCCATGATCTCCTCGGCCTTCATCGTCGTCTGGGTGACGGTGCCCAGCTGGTGCCAGGCCGACAGGCGGGCGCTGGCGAAGGCGGTCGTTCCGTCCGCGAACGTCTCCAGTTCGTGCGGCACGGGATTCTCCTCTCGATGTGCTGCGGGGGCCGAGCGGGTCGCTCGGCCCCCGGGAGTGGGATAGGGATTGGTTGCCTGATCTTGTGGCGAGGTAGGCCAGGACCAGGCGAGACGGGGGTCCGGACGCCGGGGCATAAGCCAGCTCATGCCGCCGGGGCGCCGGGCGCTGGCCCGGCCCCGGGCGGGAATCGGCATGTGCCGGGTCAGGACCGCCCGGCGTCGGTGCTACCCCCGTCGGTCTCGGCGTTGCCGGCGTCGGCCCGCGCCGGGTAGGCGAAGGTCAGCGGCGTGTCGGAGACCATGACGATGCGGCCTGCAGCGGCGGCTTTGGTGCAGTTGTTGCGCACCGCTCCGCCGCTGACCGTGCGACCGAGCTGCCCGCCGATCTCGGTGGCAATCTCCTGCGGGGTCATCGCTCGGCCCGGGTTGGCCGCCAGGATGTCGAGGCTCAGCTTCTCCAGCTCGCCCCTGCCGAACGGCTGGCTGCCGTCGGCGTTGACGGTCACGTCGCTGCGGCGGCCCGCGCTCCCGGTGGCGCCCGTCGCCCGCGGGGTCATGCGCTTGGGCAGGGTGACGACGTGCGTTTCGCCGTCCGGCCCGATGACGTGCAGCGTGTCGTCGGGCCGGATGAGGGGCAGCACCGCCGCCGCGGCGCTCGGCGTGTTCGCCAGTCCACGGATGACCTGGTAGCACAGCGGGCAGCGGGGCGGCTGGGGGTTCGGGTCGACGTCGCTGGCCTTGGTCGGGCCGGCGGTCCACCGTTGCGGCAGGCCGGGCAGGCGGCGGGCGGCGTCGGCTTGCTCCATCGCGGCGAGCAGTCGGGCGGCGGTCGGGTGACCGATGCCGCTTTCGGCCACGATCACGTCGAGGGTCGCGGCGTCGTCGCCGTGGTCGGCCAGGACGCCCTTGATGGCCATGACCTTGCGGTCACCGGGGCGCGTCGGCTGCACGACGGTGATCGTCGGGCCTTCGTGGTCCTCCCCGCTGTCTGCGACGTCCGCGCGGCTGGCGTCGCCCTGGTCGGTCTCGTCCTGCGCGTCGTCGGTCTCGTCGCCTGCGGTGTCGCGGTCGACCTCGTTGCCGGGCTGGTCGGCCGGCTCGGTGTCGCCGGTGTCCGCCTCGTCGGCCGCGTTGGCGAGGTCCGGGTGGGTGAGGTCGGTGTCGTCCGCGCCGGCGGTGCGCTCGTCGGCGAGGTCGGCGTCGTCGTCCGGGGCCGCGTCGGTGGCCTCTGCCTGGGTCGCCAGGGTCCACCGGGTGGGCGTGCCTTCGGCCGGGTCGGCGTCGATGTCCACCGCGATGATCAGTCCGGCGTCGGCGAGGGTCTTGATCGCCTTGTCGGTGGTCGACCGGGCCTTGCCGGACTTGCCGGCCAGCTCGTGGGCGTTGCCCTGGCCGAGTTCGGTCAGAGCGTCGAGGACGGCCTGGGTGGCAGGCGTCAGGGGCAGGTTTTCCATCAGGTTCCCTCCTTGGGAACGTGGGGTTTGGGAAGCCCGGCACCGTGCTGTGCCGGGCCGTGGTGCGCCGGGTCGCCGGCGGCGGTCAGTGCGGCAGGCGTGTGGAGTTGGCGCCGTGCCGGGTGCCGCACGGGGTTGCGGCCCGGTGGTCATGGGGTGGCGTGCTGCCGTGCCGGTGAGTCGGAAGCCGGAGACGGGGGTCCCGTCGGCTGCTGTCTCGAGGGTGCTGGCGGCCTCGCGCGGTGGCGGGGATGGGCCGGCAGCGTGCTGGCCGAGGCTGGGGCCGGCAGCAAGGACAACGCCGCGATGGGTGTCTACCTGCGGCACCCCTTCTAGCTGGTGAGGTGGGCGAGTTCAGCGGGGGTGAGCTGGGTGGGGGTGCGGCTGCGCCAGGCGTCGGAGTGGCGCAGGTGCCACCAGCGCAACAGCGACCGGCAGGCCGAGGTGAGGTCGTCACAGCCCGGCAGCGGGTACGCCATTCCGGGCGGGGTCCGGTGATGCAGCGGGGCGATGTACGCGGTCGGTGTCCAGCTCTGCTCGGTCTCGGTGACCTCGCCGACGACACGGTCCGGGTAGGGGATCTCGAAGGCGCTGGCGGCCTCGGCATCGGGCACCACCCACCACGTGCGCGGATCCTTGGGCCGCAGCGTGGCTACGCCGCGCGACGGGTCACCGGGATACAGGAGCAGGTGACGGTCCTCGCCGAGCGCCGGCCGGTGGTTGCGCCACGCGCGGTAGGCGGCGACGAGCATGGTCCCGAGGACGATGTGCCGCTCGCGGGCGGCGAGCGCGTCGGTGAGGGCCTGGTGGTAGCCGGCGATGTGCAGGTCCGCGCGGGCGGCCAACCCCTTTCGGGCCGACTCGGCAAGCCCACCCACCCGGGTGAGGGCCTTGTCGAGGGTGGCGGTGGTGTCGTTGAACCCGAGGGCGGTCTTGTGCAGGAAGCGGGCGAGGTCGCCGAGGGCGTCGAGTGTGGCCGTGTCGTGGCGCCACAGGTGCTCGGGCAGGACGTCGTTGGTGTCGGCGGCGATGCGTCGCAGGGCGGGATCGGTCAGGAACACGGGGGATCTCCTTGTCGTCGGGTTGCGGGCATGCCGAAGGCCGGTCGCAGCGGGGCTGCGACCGGTCCTCGGGTGTGTTCAGGCGGTAGCGGTTTAGGCGATGGCGACGGCGCACAGCCGCGCGGTGGGGCGCAGGCTGCGCACGTAGGCGCACGCCTCGTTGAGGAACCGGAACCGGTCAGCGACGGAGTCACTGGCGGGCATGAGCAGGCGGCCGTCGGTGGTGATCAGCGCGTCGCCGATGAGGGCGACGCGCCAGTAGAGCCCGACGTAGGTGGCTTCGCCCGCCTGGTAGACGGGCAGCTCGTACGGGTCGAACGAGTGGGCGAGCATCGCCAGGACGCGGGGCTGCTGTTCGAAGCGGCGGCGCGCCTCGTCCGGGCTGACTGTGGCCGGGTCGGCGTGGTGCTGGGCGAGGTAGTGCTCCCAGGGGTGGGCGGGCTTGGTGGTGGCGTTGATGTGGCTGTTCCAGGCACGCCAGCGTCGAGCTGCTTCGGTGGCGGTCTTGGCCGCGGTGCCGGTCAGGTCGAGGCGACTCTTGCGGCCTCCGGCGGCCATGGTGATCGCACCGAACCGGCGGGTGGCGTCGAGCAGGTGGTAGCCGCACCAGCGGGTCAGCCAACCGATCAGCGGGCGGTGGCGGACGTGGTAGCGGCGGGCCGGGGTGCCGTCGGCGTGCAGGAGGTCGTTGACCTTCTCCGAGGCGGCGAACCAGTCCGCGTCCTCGCCGGGCGCGAAGCAGACGGTGACAACGGGGTCGGTGAGCGGCCTGGGCGTGGGCATGGCAGGGGGATGCTCCCTTCGGGACAGGGGTGGGCATGGGTGGGTGCACGGTGGTCACCGGATCGCGGCGTCTGGACCGGGGAAGCTGCCGTGAAGGGCGCCGGCGTGGATCACGAGCCGACCGGCAAGGGTGGGCTGCGGGGTGATCCCGCTGGCGCGGGCAGATCCGCGGAGGGACAGACGGGCGGCGGTGCGAGCAGAGAAAGAAGAAGCTGCACCGTAGCTTCATGTCCTGACAGCACCAGCCCTGTCAGGAATCACGACCATGCCGTTGACCTGCGCTGACAGGATCCGTCAGGGGCTGTCAGAGTACGAAGATGCCGTCGTCGTCGTAGTTCGGGTTGTCCGCCACTGGCTGGCCGTGGTCGGCGGGCAGCTCGGCGAGCCGGACCCGGCCGGTGGCGCCGACCGGGAGCCAGACCGCTTCGGCCGGGTGGCTGGTGTGGGTGGCGGTCGCGACCGGGACGTCGCCGCGCCGGCCGCGCAGGAGCCGGTGCAGGTGTTCTTCGCGTTGCTCGCTGCCGAGCCAGAACAGCACCGGGTAGCGGGGGCCGCCGCGGCGGATCAGTTGCGCGTACCGGTCGAGTTTGGCCACCACCCGGCTGAGGGGTTCGGTGCCTGTGTCGGCTTCCAGGAAGAACCCCACCGTGGTGTCGGCGACGCTCCACAGGCCGTGCCCGTCGGCGGTGATGGTCCGGAACTGCTTCGTCGTCATCGACTCAGACCACCACCGGTCCAGGCGCGGCTCGGGGTGCTGGCGTGCGTGCGCGGTGAGCCGGACGAAGAACTCGTTCGCGGTGAGCAGGTGGGTCAGGTGCGGGTTGGCCGACAGCCGGTGCACGATCTGCCGACTCGCCCGGACGGTGGGCTCGGGCCGGTTGTGGGCGGCGGCCTGGAACCGGTGCCCCTGGTGGCCGAGCGTCCAGTGCCACGGTTGGCTGCCGCCCCCGGCGCGGGCGAACCGGAACCGGTCCAGCAGGTCCAGGGCGGCCAGCTCGCCGAGCCGGATCTGACAGGTCCGGCGGGCGAGGAACAGCATGCGGTGGATCTGGTCGGTGGTGAGGACCTGGTGGTCGTCGAGCAGCTGCAGCAGGAGCCGGTCGCGGCTGGTGATGTGCGGGTAGATGGCCAGCAGGCCAGCAGGACGCGATTGCGGCATAGGCGGTTCACCCCGTGGAGAGAGAATCCCGTAGGAGTCTGGATGAGTTGATCTTGCTTTCGGCCGGGTCGTCGGACGGGTGTGAGCAGGTCAGGCACCTGACAGGGCAGGTGCAGGGGACTCGTGTGGGGGCTCGTGTCGCGGACACCCCCAAACGAGCCCCCAGTGCCGCACCCAACCGAGCCCCCACACGAACGGCGCAGGTCAGCGCTCGGGTGAGTTCATGCGCCGCTTCATCGCCGTGCGGGCGAGCTGCTGCATCGGTGGCTCACCATCGGCGCGGCTGTGGGCGGCGGCGCAGGCCCGCCGGATCGCCGTCGCCTCACCCACCACCGGCGCCGGCGGACTGGTGGTGAAGGTGAACGCCGGCAGTTCCCGGTTACCGACCAGCAGCCGGGCAGCGGCGGTGTGAACGTCGAGGTGGGCAAGGTCGTGCTCGTCCAGCTCGGGTTTGGTGTGCCGGGACAACTCCCGCGCGTCGGCAGGGTCGACGGTGAAGAACAGCTTCGTCCGCGCGTTGGCCGACACCGCCGCCGCGACGTCCTTGGGCAGTTGCGCCAGGTCCTGGTGCGCCAGCACGAGCCCGAGCCGAAACCCACGCGCTTCGGCCAGCATGTCCCCGACGCTGCCGGGCAGCGTGAGGAAGTTCTGGCACTCGTCCACGTACAGGCAGGCGTCTCTTCGCTGGTGTTCGGGGACCGTGGCCCGTGCGATGGCGGCCTGCCACACCCGGGCGACGATCATCGAGCCGAGGATGCGGCTGGTCTCCTCACCCAGGATGCCCTTGGGCAGCCGGCACAGCAGCACACCGCCGTCGAGCACCCGGCCCATGTCGAACGAGCTGTGCGCGTTGCCGATGACGCTCTTGACGAAGTCGCGCAACAGGAACGCCCGCAACCGGGCGAGGACGGGGGCGATGACCTGCCCACGGAACTGCTCGTTGATGCCGTCGTACCAGAGCCAGAACCCGCCGAGCCCGTCCGGGTCGTCCAGGCCGTGGGTGAACCTGGCCCGAAACTCCCGATCCTGCAACAGCGACGGCACCAGGCTCAGCGTCGGTTTCGCGTGCCGCATCAACGTCAGGCACGCCACCCGCATCGTGTCGTCCATGCGCGGCCCCCACTGGCCTTGGAAGATCTTCGCGAAGATCCCCACCAGGTTGTCCACCGCCAGGTGCGGATCACCCTGGTCGTCGAGAGGGTTGAAACAGCCTGGGTTCTCCTGGTCCGGGTCGATGATCACAATCTTCTTCGCGTACGACGCGGGAAGCCGGTCGAGGATGTCGGTGATCAGGTCCCCGCGCGGGTCGATGACCACCGTCCCGCGGCCGGCTTTGATGTCGCCGAGGATCATGTTCAGCAGCAGGGTGCTCTTACCGACGCCGGTCTTGCCGACCATGTGCACGTGCTGGCGGGCGTCGGTGACGTTCACCCCGACGCTGTGGTGGCCGATCTGCGACCGGCCCAGCACCTTCACGCCCCGGCCGCCGGAGGGCACCTGCACGGGCGCCGGCATCGCCTTGGCCCGCGCCCGGTCCAGGCCCGGCACGGCGACGTCCTGCGGCAGCGCGGCCAGGGCCGCGAGTTCCGGCACGGTGGCCAGGAACCCACGCCGCAGCCGCCGTCCGGCGAGGGTCGCGACCGGTCGCGGCATCTTCATGCGCCGCAGCCGGTTCGGGCCGGTGTACGCGGCGGCAGCCGAAGCGATGGTGTGCCGCAGTCCGACGAGGCGTGAGCGGACCTGCCTGGCCCGCACCTTGTCCGGCGGTGTCTTGTCGGCGTCGGCGGCCACGGCGAACCGCACCGCGATCTCGAAGTGCGGCACCCGCACGGCCTTGTCCACGATTGTGCGGGCGTCGGCGCCGGCTACCGGGTCCCGCTCGACCGCCCGCGCCGTGGCGGGGTAGGCCGGGCTGCGATGCCGGGACGAGCCGGGTGTGAACGCGTCAAGCAGCCACAGCAGGGGTTCGACGGTCAGCCGCGTTATCGCGGAGAGGGTGCGGGCGGCCACATCGGGCCGCCCGTGAGGATGGGCGCTGGTGGTCGCCGCGGCCTGGCGGGCCGCACGGACGCGGTGGGCGGATGCTGGGCGGGCGAGGATCTGCACGCACGCGTGCTCGCGGTGGCGGACCTCGGCCCCGGCGGCGAGCAGCGCCCGCAGCGGGTCGGCGTCGTGGTCACTGCGCAGCGGCAGCACGTCCGTGCGCTGCGGCCAGTGCGCCCCGCCCACCTGCTCGCTCACGGTCGGAGGGATCGGCGCGGCGGCGTCTGCGGTGGTGAGGGTGGCGGCGGGCCAGGCCGCCCGGACAGCGGCCTCGACCGCACCGCGCGGCACCGTGCCCGGCACCCACACACGGATGGTCAGGGCGCGACCGGTCCAGGTGTACTCCCACCCGACGTGCGGGATGCCGAACAGGCGCTGCTGCCACAGCGACGGAGTCAGCACGCCGACGAGCGTGGTCCAGAACGCGGCAGCAGCCTCCGCGGTGACCTCCGGTGGGGCGGCGATCGTCAGCCACCGCGCCCCAGCCGTGAACCGCCGGTGCCGCCACACGAGCAGCTGATCATGGACGAACACCGCCCCGACGATCGCGGCAGCGGCGAGGAAGCCGAGCCACGGCCGGGCGACGACGTGCCAGACCTCTCCGGGCCACGTCGACGTCGTTGTCATCATGCGGCCTCCCCAGTCCCGGTCACGGCAATCCTGTGCTCGGCCGCCGACCCGAGGGCGCGGAACGGAATCCGGCTACGACCGGCGACAAGCAGGCCCTCGCCGCGCGGCGCCGACAGCAGCAGCCGCGACTCGCCAGCGGTCAGGTTGAACGCCTCAGCCACCGCGTCGATGGACTGGGTGCTCTGCCGCATCAGCACCTGGGTCGCGGCGTTGGACACCACGGCGAGCCCGAGATCAGTCGACAGCACGTCGGCCGCGTCCTGGGTGATCACACACAGGCCGGCGGACCGCTTCCGGGCGGCCTTCGCCATCCGGAACAGGAACCGCGCGCCTTCGCCGTCGCGCATCAGCAGCCAGGCCTCGTCCACCACGACGAGCTGCCGCCGCCGGCGCGCGCCCTTGGTCGGGGCGTCGATGCCCGACCAGATCGCATCCAGGGCCAGCAGCGTGCCCACGGTGCGCAGCTCGTCCGGTAGGTGCCGCAGCGACCACACCACCACATGCCCGCCCGCGGTGGTGGTGGTCGGGCCGTCGAACAGGCTGGCGAAGTTCCCCACCGTCCACGGGGCCAGCCGCGCGGCGAGCTGCCCGGCGGCCGGGTCACTGTCCGCGGCGAGCACCGCGGCCAGGTCCCGCAGCAGCGGCGCAGGCCTGGTCCAGGTGGCCGGGTCGCCGTTGATCCCCGCCTGGGCGTAGGTGGCGGTGATGGCCCGGTCCAAGGCGGCTCGTTCCGCCGGCGGCGGCGCCGCGCCGAGCATGACCGAGATCAGCGTGTGCAGGTACAGGCCGCGCCGGGTCAGGGTGTCGGCCCGGTCGTCGGCGGGCAGATCGAGGGGGTTGATGCGCACGCCCGGCTGGCCGAGCTGCACAACACTGCCGCCGACGTGCTCCGCGAGGGGCGCGTACTCGTCCTCGGGGTCGATGACCGCTACAGCCGTGCCCTGGTACAGGTTCCGCAGCACTTCCAGTTTCACGAAGTACGACTTGCCGGCACCCGAGCGGGCCAGGACCACACTGTTGTGGTTGTCCTGCGCCCACCGGTTCCAGATCAGCACCCCGTTCGAGGTGGTGTTGACCCCGTACAGCACCCCTTCGGGCGGGGCGACGGTGCCCGGGGCCGGGGCGGCGAGGTCCGCGGAGGCGAGAGGGAACGCCGCCGCGAGGGCGGTGGTGTCCAGGACGCGGCGCATCCGCAGCGGGTCCACCCCGACCGGCAACGTGGCCACCCAGCCCTGCTGGTGACGGAACGTCGCCGGCTGAACGTCCAGCAACACACTCGCCGCGGCGGACTTCACGCCCGCGGCGACCGTGTGCAGCTCGTCGAGGGTACGGGCGTGGACGGTTACATAAATGCCGACCTCGAACAGCTTCGCCGCCCCACGGGCGACACGCTCGGCCAGGTCAGCGGCGTCAGCCGCCGCCGCCTCCACCATCGGGTCACCGAGCCGCCCCTGATCGGCATCCAGACGACGGGAGGACTCGAGGCGGGCGCGCTGACGCTTGAGCATCGGCGCGGCCAGCGGCGGCGGCACCGGCTCCAGATGCACCGCAACATCAACCCGACCGGGATACGACAGCAGCGGATCCAACCACGCCGGGCCGACCTCCGCCGGGTAACCACACACCACATAGGTAGCCGCGTACCCGTCACCCACCCGCACGTGCGACGAGGCGACGTCCACAACGGCGGGGGAGGGCATGCCCACCCCCACCGCGACACTCTTCGTGCGCTTCAACAGATTCACGATGCACTCCGTAAGGTGATCGGGGCGCCGGGCACCGCGCGGGGGCCAGGCACCGGCGGGCAGAACGGATCGACCGCAGCCGCGAGCGCCGCGGCGACCGCCGGCCCGTCCAGAGCGGCGGCTTCGACACCAAGCCCGGACAGGGCCCGCACGGCACCCTCGGCCGCGTACTCGCCCGCGACGACAGCGAGAACCTGCCGGCGCAACGGATCCCGCTCGCTGTCCAGGTCCAGCAGAAACTCGGCGTGGTCGCCGGCGGCGGCCTGCAACGCGGCGTGTGGCAGACGCGGCGCCTGGTCGACGATCGCCTGCGCGTAGACGGTCAGATCGTGCCGCTGCGCGGCAACAAGAATCTGCGCCGGCCCGGTCAGGCTGTTCAGGAACCGCCCGAACCCGTCCAACAGCGCACCCTGCTCGCTGCTGGTGCGCAGGTGAACGTTCGTGGTGCCGCAGGCGATGAGCACCTTGTCGCTGCCCTCACTGGTGAGGACTCCGGCCGGTGTGACCGCTACGACCGGCGAGCGCAACGGCGCCGGGACGCCCGGACTGCCGGCCACGACCGCGACCGAACTGGCCCTTGCTGCACCCGGCGCGAGCCGGCGTGGGCTGCGGGACAGCGCGACACCGTGCCGCAGCCACACATCCAGGGGCAGGCCGTCCCGGCGGCCCAGCGCCACCACGACCGCCACGGCGAACACGACGACCCCGGCAACGATCCACGCCACCGCCGGCAGCAGATGCCCGAACGCGCGGTAGAGACCGGACCCGGCCAGGCCGACACCACCGATGATGCCCAACTGCCGGAACGTCAACCCGAACGCGATACGGTCAGGCTCGTTGACGTTGGCCGGAACGACAGCGCGCGGGGGAGCGTCCTCGTGGGTCATCGCACACCTCGCACGGCAGTGCGCCCCAACCGGCCCAGCGGCAGATGGCGGGTGACGCCCTGGACGACCACCGCCCGCAGCAGAACCCCGCCGGCGTTCCGCGACCCCGCGCGGGTCACGTACCGGCGCACCATCCCGGGGATCCTGATCGTGACCCAGAGCACGACGATCACGAGCATGAGGTTCACCGTGTCCGAGCCGGGCAGGCCGAGCAGGATCGGCAGGTTCGACTCCGGGTCGATCAGCAGGTCGACGCCCGCCGAGAACGCGACCGCCTGCAGCGTGGGTGTGCCCAGGCAACCCAGCAGGCTGCGCCACCACAACTGCGCGGCACCCTGCGTCCACGGGGTGACGTAGCACGCGAGGGCCACCGGCGCGACCCCGGCCAGCACGACCAGCACCCCGATCCGCACCAGCCAACCACCGACGAGCATGAACATCAACCCGACGATGAGCAGTCCGATGATCGCCATCAGGAGCGCGGCGCTCTCGTCGGTCGTCGCCGAAGCGATGCGAGCCCGGACGAAGGTG
This sequence comes from Micromonospora sp. NPDC007271, assembly GCF_040634005.1. Classification (NCBI taxonomy): domain Bacteria; kingdom Bacillati; phylum Actinomycetota; class Actinomycetes; order Micromonosporales; family Micromonosporaceae; genus Micromonospora; species Micromonospora sp. NPDC007271. The sequence continues at coordinate 3,226 of NZ_JBEYER010000127.1, read as the reverse complement.
ACCGCCTCGGTGGTCGGTGCGGACGTGCCGGTCATCGACACCGTCAGGGCGTTGGCGATGTCGATGAGCACACCGGTCAGCGGGACCGCAAACATCGACAGCACGAACCCGACGACAAGCCGGGGGATCAGCTCCTTGACGCCGTAGCGCATCTCGACCGAGTCGCCGACCATCACGGCAACACCCACGGCGATGATCGCGAGGACGAAGCAGGCGTTGACGACCAGCGCGCTCTTGTCGGCGATCGAGGCCACCTGCGGCAGGACGGTGACGTCCGGCGATACGAAAATGGAGGATGCCAGGAAAGCCAGCAGGCCGCCGAGAAGGTCGACGACCTTCTCAGCGAGCCAGCTGACCAGGCCGTCCATCAGCCAGTCGACCATCACGGCCGCCTCAGCCACCGAGGATGCCCTGCAACACCTGCAGGACCACCGGGGCCAACACCGCCAGGGCGTAGCCGATCAGCGCGGACTTGACGTTGCCCTTCGCCTGCTCGACCTGAGCCGGGTCACCGCCGGCGGCCATGTACCGAAGACCGCCGATGACCAGGAACATCGTCGCGACCAACGCGATGATGCCCATAACCCAACCCGTGATGTTCGAGATGACCTGGGCGATGGAGTGGGGACCACCGCCACCACTCGGGGCGGAGGCAGCGAAGACCAGGTCGTTGAGGACAGAAATCGTGTGCATGACGGCGCTCCACAAGGACTCTGCGGGCCGCCGCGGCGGGGACCGGGCGAGCAACGTGGTCCGGTGGGGGCGCTCCTCCCTTACACATCGCGAAGGGTTGCGGTGTCAGTACGCCGCGCCAGCCATGCCGAACCGATGGCCTCGCCGGAAGGAGCGGTCCCCACCGGGCGGGCATGCCATGGATGACATGCACCGCCCAGATCTCGGCTGTCAGGCCGATCGAACTCGCCGCCCACCTGTCACGCCCTGACAACACCGGTCAGCGACTCGCGATGCCCTTGCAACGTTGGTGCGGTCGCGCAGAGGCCGTCCCAGGGCGTTCACCCGAGACGGCCTCGTGCCGAGACCAGTAAGGGATCGGTGCACGGCACAGGTACAGAGGCCAGCTTCCGGATCTGCCGATGAGCGGATGCATTCTCGGATGATCGACTGTGTGTTGGTTTGATCACCTTCAGTATCGTGCGGGTGTGCTTCGGGCTGGGTTGAGGTGGGTTGGGCGCTGCTGGTGGGCGGTGCTGGTTCCCGCAGCGGTCGTTGCGGCGGCGGTGTGGGCGTTGGTCACGGATGACAAGCTGGGTTGGACGGTGCTCGCGGGCGCGACGGCGGCGGTGGTGGGGGCGTTTGCGCCGTCGGTCCTGGAGTGGGTTCGGGTCGCGCGGCAGCGGCGTGAGCGGCGGGATCGGGTGGTCGCGGGGGCGTTGGTGGCGGAGCTGCCGGAATCGGTGGTGTGGCTTCTGCGTCCGCAGGCGGCGGTGGTCGGGTTCGTCGGTCGTGGGTGGCTGCTGGCAGCGTTGGACAGGTGGTGCGCGGATCCCGCGGCGAGCGTGGTGCGGCTGGTGGTGGGTGCGGGTGGGGTGGGCAAGACCCGGTTGGGTCAGCACTTCGCCGGCCGGTTGACGAGCTGGGAGTGTTGGCCCGTGGCGCCCGGTGGGGAGGCGACGGTCGCCGGGCAGCTTGAGGCGGGTGACCGGCCGGGCCGGCTGCTGCTGACGGTGGATTACGCCGAGACCCGTGACCCGCAGGCGTTGGCGCACCTGTTGTGTGTCGCGCAGCGGGCCGGTGGTGTGCGGGTGTTGTTGCTGGCCCGCTCAGCCGGGTTGTGGTGGTCGTCGCTGTCGGCGGCGTACCCGCCACAGGCGCATCTGGTGGACGCGTTGACCGTGCCGGCGAACGTCATCGAGGTGCCGGCTCGTATCGAGAACTACACCCCGCAGCAGATCGTGGCCGAGGCGATGGTGGCGTTCGCCGCCCGGCTGCGGCGCCGTCCTCCGGGTGATGTTCCACCGAGTGGAGTGGATCCGGATGTCCCGGTGTTGCGGTTGCATGCGCAGGCGCTGCTGGCGGTGTTGGGCGGGCCGCGTGGTGATGACCGGTACGACGTGCTGGCTGAGGTGCTGGGCCATGAGGCCCGGTACTGGCGGCACCGGGCTCGCCGCGACGGTCTACCAGGTGCGGGTGAGCCAGCTGCCGACGCCGTGTTGCGGCGGCTGGTCGCCGTGGCGGCGCTGCTGGGCGCGGACAACCGTGAGCAGGCCATGGAGCTGGTCCGCCGGGTGCCGGGCCTGGGCGCGGCGCAGCCAGAGGTGGTCAACGGGTACGTGGACTGGTTGTACGGTCTGTACCCGACGGCGGGAACGGGCGGTGGGCTGGGGACGTTGCAGCCGGACCTGCTTGCCGAGTACCTCGCGGTCGCGGTCCTGCATGAAAGCACCCCGGCCGAGCGCAGCAGGATCCTGCACGGGTTGGCTCCCGGTCAGGCGGTGCAGGCGCTGACGGTCCTGAGCCGCGCGCGCACCCACCAATCCGACGCTGCGGAGATGATCGACGTGGCGCTGAGCGCGGATCTGCCGATGATGACCGAAGCGGTGCTCCAGGTCGGCCTCCAGTTCCCCGGAATGCTCGCTCCCCGGGTCACAGCCCTGCTCGTCACGGCTGAACTCGACCCTGACTGGGTCCAGCGGACAGCGCGTCGAGTGCCGTACCCCTCGATCGAGTTCGGCCAAATCGCGGTCGCGTTGACCACCCACGCCCTACGCGCCGAGGCAGCGGCGACCAAGCCAACCGACCGAACGTCGTCACTGGCCTTGCACGCTATTCGGTTGGCGGAGGTGGGGCGGCGGGTCGAGGCGCTGGCCGTCAGTCAGGAAGCGGTCGACCTCTACCGGGGGTTGGCCGCCGGCAACCGCGACGCCTACCTACCCGACCTCGCCACGTCGGTGAACAACCACGCTCTTCGGTTGGCGGAGGCAGGGCGGCGGGACGAGGCGCTGGCCGTCAGCCAGGAAGCGGTCGACCTCTACCGGGAGTTGGCCGCCGGCAACAGCGACGCCTACCTACCCGACCTCGCCAGGTCGGTGAACAACCACGCTCTTCGGTTGGCGGAGGTGGGGCGGCGGGTCGAGGCGCTGGCCGTCAGTCAGGAAGCGGTCGACCTCTACCGGGGGTTGGCCGCCGGCAACCGCGATGCCTACCTACCCGACCTCGCCAGGTCGGTGAACAACCACGCTCTTCGGCTGGCGGAGGTGGGGCGGCG
>NZ_JBEYER010000126.1:0-17760 GCF_040634005.1 Micromonospora sp. NPDC007271 | reverse complement strand
TTGGCGTAGTTGGGCACCTCCGGGCGCGGGCCCACCGGCAGTTCGGTGTCCCGCCGTCGCGGCCCACGGTTACCTCCGTACGTTCAGTCCTCGTGCCCTTCGCGTCGGCTCAAGCCGAGTTGACCGGCATGATCGGTGCTCAGCTCGCCTGGGACGGCAGCGCACGCAGGACGGTCAGCGTCACGCTGTCGTTCTTGTAGGACACCCGGAACAGGTGACCGCCCGCGTTCAGCACCCGGTTCTCGGGCAGCGCGTGGAACGCGCCCTTGACCGAGTTGCCGCTCATGATCGTGAACACCGTGCCCGGGGTCAGCGTCCCGCGTACGTCCAGGGCCAGCTCGCCGGCCAGCACCAGGTCACCCGCGGCGCGGACGCTCGTGTAGTCGTGATCGCCGGAGATGGTGACGGCGAGACGACCCTTGTTGCCGATGGTCACGTTCCCGCCGACGGTCAGGGCGTTGCCCGCGGCGACCGGAGCGTCGATGATCTGCGCGGCCTCCTCGGCCGTCAGACCGGGCCGCAGCACGCCGCCGGTGGCGTCGACGTCGCCGGCCACGGTGCCGTTGCCACCGAGCGTCCCGCAGGGCACGTCGATCGCGCTGGCGTGCGAGCCGACGACCGAGAGCGTGCCGCCGAGGACGCTGCTCGTCCCGTGCCAGGTGTCGTTGCCGGTGAGGAAGAGGGTTCCCTCGCCCCGCTTGACGAGGCTGCCCTCGTAGGCGCGGGCCTTGCGGGCCTGCTCGCGGCGGATCCCGATGGCGTAGTCCGACTTGTCGATGTCGCTCGCGTCGGCCGGCAGGCCCTGGGTCCAGCCCTTGGCGACCTTGGTCGCCTCCCAGGCGGCCGCCTCGGCGGCGTCCTCCTGCTGGCGTGCCCGGATCGCGACGTCGGAGATGTCGTTCGACCACACGTCACTGTGCCCCTGCGTGTCGACGTCGAAGACACCCAGCAGCTGGCCCGGGCCCTTCATGGCCTCCCGCAGGCTGACCGTGTGCCAGCCGTTGCGGTTGTCGGGCACCTGCACGATCTGGCCGCGGGTCGGGTTCAGCACCGCGTTGCCCGCCGCGTCGTTGATCGTGTTGTTCTGCCGGCCGGTGGTGAACATCGTGTAGAGCGCCTGCTCGTTGGTCAGGTACGGGAAGCGCTGCATGATCAACGACAGGGCGGCGGCCGAGTGCGGCCCGGCCATCGAGGTACCCGACGAACTGCCGTAGCGGGGTTCCGGCACGCCGTTGACGACCGACACGGTCGTGCTGTTGATCCCGTTGCTGGGCGCCGTCACGCAGGACCACTTCGCGACGCCGCACTGGTTGAAGGTCTGCTGACCGGGGACCAGGACCGACCCGTCCGGGTTGAACGTGCGCCCCGTGGTCGGGTTGATCCCCGACGTCGTGTACCAGTGGCCCTCCAGCTCCGGCATGAAGTACGGCGCGGCGCCGCGCGGCGACGGGTTCACGTAGCCGCTGTTACCGGCGGTGAACTGGATGACGGTGCCGGCACGCGCGGCCTCGATGGCGCCGTTCAGCCAGCGGACGGTGCTGCCGTTCGCGTCGACGACGCCGTCCGGCGTGGACCAGAGACGCCACGCCGTGTTCAGGCCGAAGCTCGCCGGGCTGCCGGGCGGCGCGTCGTACGTGTTGTAGTTCTCCGTGTTGGGCTGGCTGCCCCAGCTGCTGGTGATGATCCGGACGGGCTCGCCGTTCGCCGTCCGGGCGGAGTTCACGGCCCGGTAGACGTTGCCGATGTAGGCGTCGTCCGGCCGCTGCGCGGCGGTCGCGTTCGCGGGCAGGAGACCGTAGAGCACGCCGTCCGTCTTGCCGGTGTTGCCCATGTACACGTTGCTGTTGAACGCGACCCCGTGCATGTTGGCGGCGGGTCCGCTCGGCTGCGTCTCGCCGACCCCGTCGCGGCTCGCGCCGATGGTGCCGCTGACGTGGGTGCCGTGACTGTCGTTGATCGCCTGGTTGTAGAAGCCCGGCGTCGGGCCCGTGTTGCCGCCCTGGGCCTCCACCGAGAAGAAGCGGTCCCCGACCGCGTAGTTCGTCTCGAGGCTGCCGTGCTCCCGGACGTGCCCGGCGAAGACGCCGGAGTCGACCACGCCGATGTTCATCCCGGTGCCGGAGTAACCGGCGGCGTAGGCGAACTCGGCACCCATCGACACCAGGCCGGCGTCCCGGTTGAACTCCGGGGTGCGCCAGCTCGCCGGGTCGCCGAGTCGGCCCGGATCACCCTCGTAAGACCTGATCGGCGGTGCGGACGGCTGCGCCGCCGCCGGCTGCGCGGCGACGCCGAGCACCACCATCGGTGCCAGCGCCGCGACCAGCGCTCTTCTCACATGTCTTGTCGACATCTCAGCTCCTCCAAGATCGGCCGGGCGGATGCTATCCCCATGTCCATAGCGGAGCAAGGCGTTGACGGACACGTTTCCGTCTACCTCTGAGGTAAGTGCCGAAAGGCGGAACGCCCCCTGACGCCGCGGCCCGCTCGGCGACGCTCGCCAAACCGGAGCGAGACGATCCCCAGCAGGTCCAATGGCCTCAAACGCCATCCGATCCGACCGGCGGGACGAAAACGTCCACTCCGACAGCAACGGTCCGGTCCGCATATCGCCGATCAACGAAATGCCGCGACCCGAAACAATTGTTCGTCGTCGGCCGATTCCATTCCGCCGCGGCGGCCGTTTTCACCGGCGCCGCGCCCACCACCACCGCACCGCGTAACCGACGCCGCTGGCCACGAAGAGGGCGGCCGTGGCGAGCAGCCAGCGGCCGAGGAACGGCCGCTGGTCCTGCCCGGACGCGGCCAGGTAGGTCGGCCGGCCCAGCTGGAGGATGCCGGGCAGGTAGACCAGGAACAACAGGCCGGAGGCCAGGGCCGGCGCACGGAGGTGGTTCAGCGGCGTCGGGCCCGAGGGCGGCGTCGCACGGGCCCCCGGCGCATCCCGCAGCACCCGGTCGGCCAGCCCGTAGACCGGAAAGAGCACGAAGTCGTGGGCGATCGCCGCGCCGACGAACCAGAGCAGCATCCGGCCGGCGGACGGCTCCCCGGCGAGCCGCAGCACCACCCACCCGACGAGGGCGAAGCTGCCGGTGAGCAGCAGCAGGTGCCCGGCCGACGCCCCGTAGGCCGACCGGAACCGGGCCGCGAGCTCACCCACCGGCCCGTCCCCGGAACTCGATCTCCGTCACCCACTTCGTGCAGTGCACCCCGGGCAGGGCCGGGACGATGACCCGCGCCGGAAAGCCGTGGTCGAGGGTGAGGTCGATGCCGTTGACCCGCAGCGCGAGCAGGGAGTCCGCGTCGAGGACCTGGTTGGCCTGCAGGGTCGCCTGCCGGAACAGCCCCGCCTTCTCCAGGGAACGCACGTGCGCGGCGGTGATCCCGTCCGCCCCGGCCCGGGCGGCGAGGTCGCGCAGCCGCACCCCGGTCCAGGTCTGCACTGTCGACCATCCCTCCACGCAGGCGATCGGCAGGGTGACGGTGTGCTGGGCCATGGCCAGCAGACCCGGGCGGTCGACCGTGACCGTGCGCCCGCCCGAGCGGAGGGTGAGCCGCCAGCCCGGCCCGGTGTCGGCGGCGCTGACCCCGGCGGCGGCCGCGGTCCGGTTGATCGGGAAACCGGTCGGTCCGGTGCCCGGCTGCCGGCCCCGGGGCAGCAGCAGCGCGGTACGCCGCCAGGGCCCGTCGAAGTGCTGCCCCACGGTGAGGGCGGCGAGCAGCAGCGACAGGCCACCGACCAGGGCGAGCGCGCCGCGCCGGCTCATCGTGGCCGGGCCGGGTCGGGCGGCCACCAGCTTGTCCGGGTCGGGCGGCTCGGGTCGGGTGTCCGCGCGGGGCGTGGCCAGTTCCCGGGCCAGCGACCGGGCGCGCAGCGCCGTACGCATCCGCCCCAGCCTGAGCGACACGTGTACGACCAGCGCGGCGACGAACACCCAGGCCCCGAAGTAGTGGGCGGTGTAGAAGTCGAACCCGAACAGGTAGGCGTACTGGATGTCGAGCAGGCCGGTGACGATCTCGAAGAGGATCCCGCCGACCAGCAGCAGCAGAGACAGCCGCTCCAGCACCTGCGCCACCGAACGGGCCGGCGGCCAGTCGAACAGCTTCGGCAGCACCGACCAGAGCTTGGCCAGCACGATCGGGACCAGCGTGATCCCGAGTCCCACGTGCAACCCCTGGGTGAGACGGAACAGCCAGGACGGGCGGGTCGGCCAGTCGAACGGTGGCAGCCGCAGCCACCCGACGTCGCGCGGGAACGCCTGACCGAACTGCGGGCCGTAGGCGAGGTAGTCGAGCAGCCCGGTCAGGAACACCAGCGGCAGGCCGACGAGCAGGACCAGGCCGTACACCGAGGTGAGCCACGGGCCGCGCAGCGGGCTGCGCCACCGGCGGTTGACCGTGGCGGCGCCCGGCGGCGGATGCTCGGCCAGGAACGTCCACCACCGCCGGGGGAAGCCGTAGGCCGGGCGGTCGAGCGGGGTGCGCCCCGACTCGGCCGGTGGATCCCCGGCCGGGGGAGTACGCTCCGCGCTCACCGGTCCTCCTCCCGTGGTGCCGACACCGGGACGCCCACTCGGCCGAGGCGCGCGTGCCGCTGCACGTGCGGCCGAGGCCGCCCGGGTCTCTCTTCGGCAGGCTACGGGCGGCGGCGACGACCGGAACCGATTTGCCGGATTACGAAAGACTTACCGCCGGGTGGACGGACCTGTTGCGAGGTCCTTACGGCTTCGCCGGCCCGGCCCGCCGCGGCCGTCCGCCGGCCTACCCTGGCCCACATGCGGGTAATGGTCACCGGCGCGGCCGGTTTCGTCGGGTCGCAGGTCGCCGACCTGCTGGCCGCCGAGGGACACGAGGTGCTGGCGCTCGACGCGCTGCTGCCGCAGGCACACGGCGGTGAGCTGCCCGAGTGGTCCCGCCGGCACGCCCCGGTCGTCGGTGACGTCCGCGACCCGGACCTGCTCGACCGGCTGCTGCGCGGGGTGGACGCGGTGTGCCACCAGGCCGCGATGGTCGGGCACGGGCTCGACCCCTCGGACGCCCCCGGCTACGTCAGCCACAACGACTACGCCACGGCGGTGCTGCTGGCCGCGATGCACCGGGCCGGGGTGCGCCGGCTGGTGCTGGCCAGCTCCATGGTGGTCTACGGCGAGGGGCGCTACGAGTGCGCCCGGCACGGCGCCGTCCGACCCGCCCCGCGCCGCCCCGCCGACCTGGCCGCCGGCCGCTACGATCCGGCCTGCCCGGACTGCGCCGGCACGCTCGCCCCGGCCCTGGTGCCGGAGGACGCTCCGCTGGAGCCGCGCAGCACGTACGCGGCCACCAAGCTGGCTCAGGAGCATCTGGCCGGCGCCTGGGCCCGGCAGACCGGGGGTGGGGTGTGGGCGCTGCGCTACCACAACGTGTACGGGCCGCGGATGCCCCGCGACACCCCGTACGCGGGAGTGGCCTCGATCTTCCGCTCCGAGCTGGCGGGCGGCCGGCCGCCGCGCGTGCTGGAGGACGGCCGGCAGCGGCGGGACTTCGTCCACGTCACCGACGTGGCGCGGGCCAACCTGCTCGCGCTCACCACGCCACCGCCGCAACCCCTGGTGCCCCTCAACATCTGCTCCGGCGAGCCGCGTACCGTCGGTGACCTGGCCACCGCCCTGGCCGCCGCGATGGCCGGGCCGGCGCCGCTGGTCGTCGGCGGCGCTCGGGCCGCCGACGTGCGGCACGTCGTCGCCGACCCGCGCCGGGCCACCGAACTGCTCGGCTACACCGCCCGGGTGGGGTTCGCGGACGGGGTCGCCGCCTTCGCCACCGACCCGCTGCGCGAGCCGGCGGCCCTGCCCGCCTGACCGGCCGCGTCGCCGTCCCCATGCGACGGCGACCGGGGCATCAACCCACCCCGGTGTCCGGCTCAGGAGACCGTGAACAGCAGGTGGTTGACCGCGAGCGCGGTCGCCGCCTGCCCGGCGAGCCACCAGCGGCGGGTCGCCGGCGGCAGCTGGGCGGTGGCGACCAGCAGCCACACCGCGAACGGCAGCCAGATCCGCTCCACCTCGGCCTTGCTCAACCCGGACAGGTCGGCCGCGAGCACCACCACCGCCGCCGCGACCGGCAGCAGCACGGCCGGGCCGGCGGCAACCCCCTGCCCGACGAGCCACACGCCACGCAGCGCGGGGCGGCCGCCAGCACCGGGCGGCGCGGGGCGGACCGCGGCCAGCCCGGCCCGCACCGCCCGGCGCAGCGCCGGACCGAGCACCGGGCCGGCGGAGAGCACCAGCGCCGCCAGGTTCGCCCACACCCAGTAGCCGTACGGGCGGTCGGCCGCCCAGCCCTGGTAGTACCGCTCCACCACGCGCTGGTAGCCGTCCCACCACCAGAACCCGGCCGCCGTGCAGGCGACCACGACCGTGGTGACCCCGGCGATCCCGGCCAGCAGCGCGGCGATCCGGTGCCCCGGGCGCAGCGCCACCACCACCAGCGCCAGCAGGCCGACCAGCACGAAGCCGTACGACAGGTACAGCGCGAAGCCCAACACCACGCCACCGGCGGCCGGGGCCAGCCGACCGCGTACCGCCAGCAGCGCCAGCCCGGCCGCGACCACGCCGGCGAACAGCCCGTCCGCCGACGCCCCCACCCACACCGCACCGGGCAGCAGCACCAGGAACGGCAGGACCGCGCGGGCGGCGGGCTCGGCACCGAGCGCTCGCAACGCCACGGGCACCGACACCGTGACGCTCGTGCCCACCAGCACGCAGGCCAGCGCGGCCGCGGTGCCCCCGCCGAGCCCGATCCGGTCCAGCGCGACGAAGACCAGCAGCGCGCCGGGCGGGTGACCGGCGGTGTGGGTCGACCACGAGTCGGGCTGGAAGTCCAGGATGCGCCCGGCGAACCCGGCCAGCGTCGCCGGTACGTCCCGGATCCCGGGCACCTCGTGCAGGTACTCCGCCTGCACGGTGAGCCGCTCGGTGAACCCCGCCGACCAGCCGTCGACCAGGGCCAGCGACAGCGTCCACACCGCCGACGCCAGCCAGGCCGCGCCGAGCAGCGGACCCCAACGGGCGACCCGGGCCCACCGCACCCCGGGCCCGGCCACCGCCAGCGCCACCAGCACCGCGGCCGGCGTGCCCCATCCGGCGTGCGGTCGCCAGGTCGCGTACAGCGGAGCGGCGTCCGCGTGCAGGCCCACCCCGCGGGCGTTGAGCACCGCGCCGACCGCCGCGGCGAGAGCCACCAGCGCGACCTCGACGCCCAGCACGATCAGGTCAGCCTGCCGGCGGCGGGTCGGCGCCCGCCCGGGCGCGGCAGGCGGTCTCGTGGTCGTTCCCATGGCGATCGGACGGTACGACCCGCGCGGGACCGGCGACAGGTGAACAGCCGGATCGTCACCGGTCGGTAAGAATCGGACCGCCGGTAACAGATCCGTAAGGTGCGATCTGCCTGCCGGAACCCGGGTGGCGGCCTAGCGTCGGCGGTATGTCCACACCGATCGACGTGGTCCTGCCGTGCCTCGACGAGGCCGCCGCCCTGCCCGGTGTCCTCACCGCGCTGCCGCCCGGCTACCGGGCGATCGTGGTGGACAACGGCTCCCGGGACGGCTCGGCGGACGTCGCCGCGCGGCACGGGGCCCGGGTCGTGCACGAGCCCCGCCGGGGCTACGGCGCCGCCGTGCACGCCGGGCTGCTGGCCGCCGACGCGGAGCTGGTCTGCGTCCTGGACGCCGACGGCTCCTTCGACCCGACGGAACTGCCCGCGCTGGTCGATCCGGTCGCCCGTGGCGCCGCCGACCTGGCGGTGGGCCGGCGGCGGCCCGTTTCGGCCGGGACCTGGCCGTGGCACGCGCGCGCCGGCACCGCCCTCGTCGCGGCGCTGCTCCGGCAGCGGGGGGTGCCGCTGCGTGATCTCAGCCCGATCCGGGTGGCCCGTCGCGACGCCCTGCTCGACCTGGGCGTCACCGACCGGGCCTTCGGCTATCCCCTCGAACTGCTGATCCGCGCCGCCGCCGCCGGGTGGCGGATCCGGGAGCTGGACGTGACCTACGCCCCGCGCGCGGCCGGCACCCGCTCCAAGGTCTCCGGCTCGGTACGCGGCACGCTGCGCGCCACCCGCGACTTCGCCGGCGTCCTGCGCACCGTGGGCCGGCCCCGATGACCGTGCTGCTGGTGATGGCCAAGGCGCCCGTGCCGGGAGCGGTGAAGACGCGGCTCTGCCCACCGGCGACGCCCGGCGAGGCGGCCCGGATCGCCGCCGCGGCGCTGCGCGACACCCTCGACGCCGGCCGTGCCCTGCCCGGGGTGACGCCGGTGCTGGCCCTTCGGGGGCGCGTCGCCGACGCCGAGGACGGCAGCGACCTGACGGCCGCCCTCGCCGGCTGGTCGGTACTGGCCCAGCGGGGCGGCGACCTGGGCGACCGGCTCGCCAACGCCCACGCCGACGTGGCGACGGCCTGGCCGGGACGGCCGGTGCTGCAGATCGGCATGGACACCCCGCAGCTGACGCCGGGGCGGCTGCTCGCGGCGGTGCGGCGACTCGACCTGGCCGACGCCGTGCTCGGCCCCGCCCTGGACGGCGGTTGGTGGGCACTCGGGCTGCGCGAGCCCCGACAGGCCGCCGCGTTACGGGCGGTGCCGATGTCCACGGCGCGGACCGGCCGACGTACCTGGGCGGCCCTCGCGAGGCGCGGGCTGCGCACCCTGGCCCTGCCGGTCCTGCGCGACGTCGACGAGTGGCCCGACGCGCTCGCGGTGGCCGCCGAGGCGCCGGCGAGCCGCTTCGCCCGTCAGGTCGCGCGGCTGCGCCCCGTTCCCGCGCCGGACGGCCGACGGTGACCGTCGACACACTCGGCACGGGCGGCCGGCCGGACCGGGACGAGGCCGAGGACGTCTTCGCCGCCGCCCTGTACGCGCGGCCGGGCGTGCACTGGCTCGTGCAGGGCGACGGCCGGCGCAGCCGCCTGCCGGTACGCCGTTGGCACGGGGCGCCCGAACCGGCGACCGCCGCGATCGTCGCCCGATGCGCCGGCCCGACCCTGGACGTCGGCTGTGGCCCGGGTCGGCTCACGCTCGCGCTGGCCCGGGCCGGGCGGACCGCGGTCGGGGTCGACATCTCCCCGTACGCGGTGCGGCTCACCCGGGCGCGCGGGGCGGTCGCCATCCACCGGGACGTCTTCGCCGCCCTGCCCGGCGAGGGGCGGTGGGAGCACGTCCTGCTCATCGACGGCAACATCGGTATCGGCGGTGACCCGGGGCTCCTGCTCCACCGGTGCCGGGAGCTGATCCGCGCCGGCGGAACCGTCCTGGTCGAGCTGGAACCGCCCGGGCCCGGCCTGTGGCGCGGCCAGGCCCACCTCGCCTCCCGTACCTCGACGGGTGACGTACGCCGCAGCGGCGCCTTCCGCTGGGCACGGCTGGACACGGTGGCGGTCCACGACACCGCCCGCGCCGCCGGGCTGGCCGTGCGGGACCTGTTCGAGGCGGGCCGCCGCTGGTTCGGCGAGTTGGTCCCGGAGCAGCCGTGACACCTTCGCCGGGCGCCGGGCGCCGGGCGGCGGCACGCCCCCGGGCCCGCCGGGCCACCGGCTCGCCGGACCGGCCGGAAAGCGGCAATGTGGTTGGCGTCCCGGCGCGGTCGGCCTATGGTGAACAGATGTACCGGGTTCGGCAGCCGCTCAGCGTCACCGTCGTGACGCCTGCTGTCGTACCCTGCCCGCGACACGCGGTCGCGCCCATCCACGGCCTGCCGAGCCCGATCCCCACCGGCCGTGGCCCTCCGGAGATCTCCACTCCCGCGAGTACGGCCACCAGGGCGAAGCCATTCGGCTTCGGCCTTTTTCTTTTTCCGGAAGGGATCCGACATGACTACCGACCTCCGAGGCGCCGCCGACCAGCAGCGGACCGAGCAGCTGCGGGCCACGCTGACCACCGAGTTCGAGACGCAGACCGCGCGACTGACCGAACTCACCGCGGACACCGGCGACCCCGGCGAGGCGCACACCCAGGCCGCGCTGATCGCCGCGACCCGCCAGAGCCTGGCGCAGATCGGTGACGCGCTGCGCCGGCTGGCCGAGGGCAGCTACGGCATCTGCGAGCGGTGCGACGCGCCGATCCCGGCCGAGCGCCTCGAGATCCTGCCGCACGCCCGCTTCTGCGTACCGTGCCAGCAGAAGCAGGGCTGAGCTGACCGCGGCGACGCCGGACCGCTACGGCGGTCCGGCGGGTCCGGAAAGGCGACGCGGTTCGCTTGACCGCAGTTCCGATCCAGCGTCCATGCTGGATGCGGGTAGCCCCGACCCGACCCGTTGATCTAAGAAGTTTGCGTCAGGATCCGGCCGGATGGCGACGCAAACTCCTTGGTCAACGTCGATGGCCCGCGCAGCGGGCGGGGCCCGGCCGGGTCAGTGGCCCTGGAGGGCCTCGACGTTGTCGCCGAACGTCCAGCCCTTCGACCCGTCCCAGTTGATCGACCAGGTCATCAGGCCCTTCAGGCCGCCCTGGTAGGTGTTCCAGGCCTGCGCCACCGACGACGGCGGAAGGTAACCGCCGCCGCCCCGGACTGCGCGGGCAGGCCGGGGACCTGCCGGTCGTACGGGACGCATCGCCGGCCCGTATCCGCGGTCACGATGCCTAACTGCATTTGGTTACCTGACCGTCGATGACCCGGTGGGCATTGTCAGCCCACGTCGAAGTCGCATGGCATATACCTCATCATCGATGCGCCGCAGGCTATCAGTTAACTCTGTTAAATGAAAATGCGCAGTAGGCTGTCCCCACTTCTTTCACGGCATGAAATGGGGGCCGTCGCCGGTGGCGCCCAGGGAGAGGACGGCTGCGGACGTGGACGCCAGACGCACCACCGTGCGTGACATGCGCCGTGCCAACCGGTCGCTGCTGCTCACCAGGATCTGGCTGGACGGGCCGCTCAGCCGTCACGAACTGGGCCAGACCACCGCGTTGAGCCTGGCCAGCGTGAGCAACCTGGTCGGCGAGATGATCGGTGAGGGGCTGGTCGAGGAGGCCGGCTCGGTGGAGTCCGACGGCGGTCGCCCCCGGGTGCTGCTGCGGGTCGCCCCCGGCTACGGCTACCTGGTCGGCGCCGACGTCGGCGAGACCCGGGTCCAGGTCGAGCTCTTCGACCTGGCGATGACGGCGCTCGCCAAGGCCGAGTACCCGATCGCCGCCACCGGCCCGGACCCGCGCGACGTGGCCACCCACCTGCTGCACGGGCTCGACGCGGTGGTCGAGCAGGCCGGCGTCGACCCGGCCGCGGTGCTCGGTTTCGGGGTCGCGGTGTCCGGGACGGTCGAGCGTGCCGCCGACGCCGTCGTGCACGCGCAGACCCTCGGGTGGGACGGCGTGCCGCTCGGGGCGATGCTGCGGGCCGGCACCGGCATCCCCGTCCACGTCGACAACGGCGCGAAGACCCTCGGCCAGGCCGAGATGTGGTTCGGCGCCGGCCGGGGCGCCCGGCACGCCGTCATCGTCCTGGTCGGCTCCGGCGTCGGGGCCTGCGTGGTCGCCGACGGCGCCGGCTACCGGGGGGCGCACAGCAGCGCCGGCGAGTGGGGTCACACCACGATCGTGTACGGCGGTCGCCGCTGCCGCTGCGGCAACCACGGCTGCCTGGAGGCGTACGTCGGGGCGGAGGGGGTGCTCGACCGGTTCCGGCAGGCCAACCGGGGCCGGCCGGCGGCCGGCGGCGACGAGGAGACCGCCTTCGGCGAGCTGCTGCGCGCCACGAGCCGCACGGCCGCGAAGGTGCTCGACGACACGGTCGGCTACCTCGGCGCCGGGGTGGCGAACCTGGTCAACCTCTTCAACCCGGAGCGGGTGGTGCTCGGCGGCTGGGCCGGGCTGGCCCTGGGCGAGCGCTACCTGCCGCAGATCCGCGCGGCCACCGCCCGGCACGCGTTGCGCCAGCCGTACGCCCAGACCTCGATCGAGCTGTGCCGGCTCGGACCGGACGCGGTCGCGATGGGCGCGGCCACCCTGCCGATGGCCCGGCTGCTGCGCGACGGCGGCGTGCCGCGCGAGCCGGCCGCCCGGGTGCTCCCGGCGCCGGCGCGACCCGCACGACCGGCCCGGGCGCGGGCCCGCTGAACCGCGGGCCGGCGACGAGGGTCGCCGCCGGCCCGTCGCCCCGAACGGCCGGGTCAGCGCTGCCCGCGGACCCGCCGGACGGTGTCGCGGTACCAGTACGCGCTGCGCTTCGGCGTACGCCGCTGGGTGTCGTAGTCGACCCGGACGATGCCGAAGCGCTTGTCGTAGCCGTACGCCCACTCGAAGTTGTCCAGCAGCGACCAGGCGAAGTAGCCGCGCACGTCCGCGCCGGCCTGCCGCGCCCGGGCCACCGCCCGCAGGTGCTCGGCCAGGTACGCGACCCGGTCGTCGTCGGCCACGAACCCGTCGGCGTCCGGGCGGTCGTCGAAGGCCGCCCCGTTCTCGGTGATCACCAGCGGCACGCCCGGGTAGTCCCGGCTGAGCCGGACCAGCAGGTCGGTGAAGGAGTCCGGCACGATCTCCCAGTCCATCGCGGTGCGCGGCAGGTCCCGCCGGACGACCCGGCGTACCGGCCGGCCCTCGTCGTCCCGCTGGCGACCCCGCTCGTCCACTCCGGAGTGCAGCTGCCCGAAGTAGAAGTTGACGCCCAGCACGTCAACGGGGGTGGCGATGACCGCCAGGTCCCCGTCCCGGACCGGGATCCGGACCCCCTCGGCGGCCAGGTCGGCCACCACGTCCTGCGGGTAGCTGCCGCGCAGCAGCGGGTCCAGGTAGAGCCGGTTGCCCAGCCCGTCGGCCGCCCGGGCGGCGTCCCGGTCGGCGGTGCTGTCGGTGGCCGGATCGGCGGTGGACAGGTTGACCGTGATGCCCAGCTCGATCGGGTCGGTCGCGGCCGCCCGCAGGCGCCGCACCGCCAACCCGTGCCCGAGCAGCAGGTGGTGGGCGGCGGCGATCCCGTCGCCCAGGTCCCGCCGGCCCGGCGCGTGCTGGCCGTACGCGTACCCGAGCATCGCCGAGCACCACGGCTCGTTCAGGGTCGTCCAGGTCTTCACCCGGTCGCCGAGCGCGGCGAAGACCAGCTCGGCGTAGTCGGCGAAGCGGTGGGCGGTGTCCCGGTGCGGCCAGCCGCCCGCGTCCTCCAGCTCCTGCGGCAGGTCCCAGTGGTAGAGCGTCACCCACGGGTCGATCCCCCGGCCGAGCAGCTCGTCCACGAGCCGGTCGTAGAAGGCCAGTCCGGCCGGGTTGGCCGGCCCGCGCCCGCCCGGCTGCACCCGGGGCCACGCCACCGAGAAGCGGTAGGTGTCCAGGCCCAGCTCGGCGATGAGCGCCACGTCCTGCGGCATCCGGTGGTAGTGGTCGCAGGCCACGTCGCCGTTCTCACCGTTCGCCACCGCCCCCGGGACGCGGCAGAAGGTGTCCCAGATGGACCGCGTGCGACCGTCCTCGGCCACCGCCCCCTCGATCTGGTACGACGAGGTCGCCACCCCCCACCGGAAGGTCGGCGGGAGGGTGTCGATCGGGTCGGCCTGACGGCGGGTGAGGTGGCTGTCCATGGTTCTCCTCGCGGTCGCGGTACGTGCTCTCGGGTGTGGTGGCTCAGTGGGGGACCGGTGCGGCGACGGGGTGCAGCCAGCAGGCGACGGCACGCCCCGGCCGGTCGTCCCCCGGCGGGCCGAGCGGCGGCAGCTCCTCGTCGCACGGGCCGAACACCTTCGGGCAGCGCGGGTGGAACGCGCACCCGGCCGGCATGGCGCGCAGGTCGGGCGGGGAGCCGGGGATGCCGGCCAGCTCGCGGCGCGGACCGCGCAGCGCCGGGAAGGAGTGCAGCAGGCCCGCGGTGTACGGGTGCAGGGCCCGCCGGTACAGCTCGGCGGCCGGCGCCTCCTCGACGATCCGGCCGCCGTACATGATCGCGATGCGGTCGGAGAACTCGACCAACAGCGACAGGTCGTGGGTGATGAACAGCACCGCGAAGCCCAGCCGCTGCCGCAGCTCGGCGAGCTGGCCGAGGATCTGCCGCTGCATCACCACGTCGAGCGCGGTGGTCGGTTCGTCCATGATGACCACCTGCGGCTCCAGCGCCAGCGCCATGGCGATCATGACCCGCTGCCGCATGCCGCCGGAGAGCTGGTGGGGGTAGCTGTCCAGCCGGTCGGCGGCGATGCCGACCAGGCGCAGCAGCTCCCGGGCCCGGGCGGACCGGGCCGTCGGCGTGGTCCTCGGCTCGTGCGCCTTGATCACGTCGAGCAGCTGGGTGGAGATCCGGTGCACCGGGTTGAGCGAGTTCATCGCCCCCTGGAACACGATGGACGTCTCGGCCCAGCGGAACTGCCGCAGCTTCGCGGGGGTCAGGGTCAGCACGTCGACCGGCGGGCCGTCGACCGGGTGGTAGATCACCTGGCCGCCGCTGACCACGCCGGGTGGCGGCAGCAGCCGGGTCAGCCCGTACGCGAGGGTGGACTTGCCGCTCCCGCTCTCGCCGGCCAGCCCCAGCACCTCGCCCCGGTGCAGGGTCAGGTCGACGTCGCGGACCGCGCGCACCGCCTCCTCGCCGAGCCCGTAGTCGACGCGGAGCTTGCGGATCTCCAGGACCGGTTCACTCATTCTCCGGCCTCCTTCGCGGTTGCGGCACGTCGGCGGGCGGTGCCAGGACGGGGGTGAAGCCGACCCGCATCCGCACGGTGCGGCCGTCGGCGGTGCGGATCCGGGCCCGGCCGCCGCTGCGCAGCCGGGGGCTGACGAACTCGTCGATGCCGAAGTTGATCAGCGCGAGGGCGGTGCCGAGCAGCGCTATGGCCAGGCCGGCCGGAACGAACCACCACCAGGCACCCTGGGCGAGGGCCTGCTGGCTCTGCGCCCAGAACAGGATGGTGCCCCAGTTCCACGACGAGACGGACGAGATGCCGATGAAGGCCAGCGTGATCTCGGACATCACCGCGAAGATGACCGTGCCGACGAAACCGGAGGCGATGATCGCGGTCAGGTTGGGCAGGATCTCGAAGACGATGATCCGCCACGTGCTCTCCCCGGTGGCCCGGGCCGCCTCGACGTAGTCGCGACGACGCAGCGACAGCGTCTGGGCGCGCAGCACCCGGGCGCCCCAGGCCCACGAGGTGAACCCGATGACCAGGGCGACGACCAGGTCGCCGGCGTCGGTGATGGTGGACGTGACGATGATGATCAACGGCAGCGCCGGGATCACCAGGAACACGTTGGACAGCGCGGAGAGCCCGTCGTCGCTCAGCCCGCCCAGGTAGCCGGCGGTCACCCCGACCAGCACCGACAGGATGGTGGCGACCACCCCGGCGAGCAGCCCGACCACCATCACCCCGCGGGTGCCGACCAGGACCTGGCTGAACACGTCCTGACCGAGGTGGGTGGTGCCGAACCAGTGCTGCGCCGACGGCGGCTGCAGCAGCTCGCCGCTGCGGGCGTCCGGGTCGTACGGGGCGATCCACGGGCCGATCACCGCGAGCAGTCCGTACCCGGTGACCAGGGCCAGCCCGATGCTGGCCTTGCGGTTGCTCAGGAAGCGCCAGCGGCGGCGGCGCGCGGCGGCCGGCTGGGCCATCGCCCCCTGTTTCGGGATGACCTGCTCGATGCTGGAGGTGGGAATGGCCATGGCTCAGGCCTCCCTGCGGGTACGCGGGTCGAGCGCCAGGTACGCCACGTCGGCGAGCAGGTTCGCCACCAGCACCGAGAGCGTGATGACCAGGAAGATGCCCTGCATCAGCGGGTAGTCCTTCGCGCCGACCGCCCGGAACAGCAGGAAACCCAGCCCCGGGTACGAGAAGACGATCTCCACGAGCAGGGTGCCGCCGACGATGAAGCCGAGTGACAGCGCGAAGCCGGCCACGTTCGGCAGCAGCGCGTTGCGCGCGGCGTAGTGCAGCGCCACCCGGCGTTCCGGCAGGCCCTTGGCGTGCGCGACGGTGATGTAGTCCTCCGCCGCGACGGTCACCATCATGTTGCGCATGCTGAGGATCCAGCCGCTCATCGAGGAGATGAGGACGGTCGCGGCGGGCAGCAGGCTGTGCCGCACCGCGCTGCCCAGGAAGATGGTGTCTGGCGCCGGCACCAGCCCCGGGTCGTAGCCGCCGGAGGAGGGGAAGAAGCTGCCCGGCCCGGCGAGCAGCGCGATCGCCACCAGCCCCAGCCAGAAGTACGGCACCGAGGAGAGGAACGTGGTGGCCGGCAGCAGCCCGTCCACCCAGGAGCCGCGCCGCCAGCCGGCCAGCACGCCCAGCCCGGTGCCGAGGGCGAAGCTGACCAGGGTGGTGATGCCGACCAGGGCCAGGGTCCACGGCAGCGCGTCGAGGATCACCTCGGACACCGGCGCCGGGAACGCGGTGAACGACAGCCCCAGGTCGCCGTGCAGCAGCTGCTTCCAGTAGTCGACGTACTGGTCCCAGAGGCTGTCGTGGGTGTCGATGCCGAACAGCACGTACAGCGACCTGATCGCGTCGGTGCTCAGCTGCCCCTGATAGCGCGAGATCAGCGACTTGACCGGGTCGCCGGGGATCAGCCGGGGGATGAAGAAGTTGAGGGTCAGCGCCGCCCACGCGGTGAACAGGTAGAAGCCGATCCGGCGCAGCAGATAGGTCATCGGCCCGCCCCCGCAGCCGGTCCGTCCGAGGCGGTCTCCGGGTCGTAGAGCCAGCAGGCCGCCCAGTGCCCGGACCGGTCGCCCACGTCCAGCCGCGGCGGCAGGTCGGTGGTGCAGCGCGGCATGGCCGCCGGGCAGCGCGGGTGGAACCGGCAGCCGGCCGGGGGCCGGATCAGGCTGGGCGGCTCGCCGTCGCCGCGTTCCCGCTCGTCGGGCCCGGCGGCGCCGGTGATCCGGTCCGGGTCGGGCGCCGAGTCGATCAGCAGTCGGGTGTACGGGTGCGCCGGGGACTGGGTGACCGTCTCGCTGTCGCCGCCCTCGACCATCCGGCCGGCGTACATCACGAGGGTCTCGTCGGCGAAGTAGCGGGCCGAGGCGATGTCGTGGGTGATGTAGAGGATGGCCAGGTGCAGCCGTTCCTTGAGGTCGCGCAGCAGGTTGAGCACGCCGAGCCGGATCGAGACGTCCAGCATCGACACCGGTTCGTCGGCGAGCAGCACCTCCGGGTCGGCGCCGAGCGCCCGGGCGATGGCGACCCGCTGCCGCTGCCCGCCGGAGAGCTCGTGCGGGAACGTGTCCAGGTAGCGCTCGGCCGGGGTGAGGGCGACCCGCTCCAGCAGCCGGGCCAGCGCCGCGTCCAGGTCGGCCGGGGTGCGGCCGGCGTTGCCGTGGATCCGCAGCGCCCGGGTCAGGTGGTAGCGCACGGTGTGCACCGGGTTCAGCGAGGAGAACGGGTCCTGGAAGATCATCTGCACCCGGCGCGCGTACGCCCGGAACGGCCGGCCGCCGCGGACGGTGACCGGCTCGCCGTGCAGGCGGACCGTGCCGGCGGTGCGCGGGTAGAGCTGCGCGAGCAGCCGGGCGACCGTCGACTTGCCGGAGCCGGACTCGCCCACCAGGGCGGTGACCTGGCCGCGGCGCAGGGTGAGGTGGACGTCGTCGACCGCGTGCACAGCCGGCCGGTTCCGGGTCAGCAGGGTGCGCAGTCCGGCGCGGACGGGGAAGTGCTTGGTCAGGCCGACCGCCGCCAGCACCTCCTCGCGGACGGCCGGGGCGTCCGTGGTGGGCGTTGCCATGCCGGGCTCCTGTCGTCGGAGGGGTGGGATCGGCGGTCCGGGCGGCCAGAAGTCGGCGCCGACCGAGGCCACGCTGGTCGGGAGCATGCCCGGGGCGTGC
>NZ_JBEYER010000125.1:0-18265 GCF_040634005.1 Micromonospora sp. NPDC007271 | reverse complement strand
CACATGGCCAAGGTCTCCGGTGTGAGCCTGGACGAGGCCATCGCCCGGATCAAGGCGGCCGGGCTGGACTCGATCGCCGGTGCCGGTGCCGAGATGCTGCCGGACCGGCCGCGGCGGGCGATCGCTCCGCTGAAGGAGTCCGGGGCGCGCTGGCTGGAGGTCATGGAGCTGGCGCACCGGCAGGGCCTCGAGTCGACCGCGACCATGATGATGGGCACCGGCGAGACGAACGCCGAGCGGATCGAGCACCTGCGGATGATCCGTGACGTGCAGGACCGCACCGGTGGCTTCCGGGCGTTCATCCCGTGGACGTACCAGCCGGAGAACAACCACCTCAAGGGCCGCACCCAGGCGACCGCCCTGGAATACCTGCGGCTGATCGCGGTCGCCCGGCTCTTCTTCGAGACGGTGCCGCACCTCCAGGCGTCCTGGTTGACCACCGGCAAGGACGTCGGCCAGCTCGCCCTGCACATGGGCGTGGACGACCTCGGCTCGATCATGCTGGAGGAGAACGTCATCTCCTCGGCCGGTGCCCGGCACCGGTCCAACCTGCACGAGCTGATCGGCATGATCCGCACCGCCGAGCGGATCCCCGCGCAGCGGGACACCCTCTACCGCCGGCTCGCCGTGCACTGGACCCCCGCGGACGACCCGAACGACGACCGGGTCGTCTCGCACTTCTCCTCGATCGCCCTGCCCGGCGGCGGGGCCGGGAAGTCCCTGCCGCTCGTCGACGTCAGCTGAGCCCGATCCATCCACCGAACGCGCCCGTCCGGGCGCGTTCGGTGACTGCCCCGGTCTGCCGTGGGCTCAGCCGAACGGTCAATCGTTGCCTGTCACTGGGTCGATCTTGTCGGCCGTTCTCCGGAGGCCCGCGCAGGACCGTCGATGTCAAGAGCCATCAATTCGGGCAATCCTTAAGTGGCTCTTAGGCCCGCAGATGGTGAACGGTCGGCGTGTGGGGTGGCGAGGGTGACCGCGGACCGCTAACGTCCCCGCTCGTCCCCGCTCTTCTTCGATTCCCAAACGGGGGGATTGACTTCATGATCTTCCGTAACCGGCCGCTCGTGCGGCTCGGCGCCGCCGCGTTGCTCGCCTCCGGGGCGTTCACCGTCTTCGGCGCGCCCGCCCAGGCCGCCGGCACCGAGACCGACCTCGCCATCGACGTGGTCGGCACCCGGGTCGCCGAGGGCGCCAGCGCCAAGCTGGCGTTCGCCAAGGTGACCAACAAGGGCGAGAACACCCCGTCCGAACTGGGCGTCCGGGTTGACCTCTCCAAGGTCGACTTCACCAAGGTCGCCGTGTTCCCCTTCGTCGAGGGTGAGTGCGACGAGGAGGAGGGCGGCAAGGGCCTGACCTCGGTCACCTGCTGGGCCGACAAGGAATCACTTCCGGGCCCGGGCGAGACCATCGACCTCCCGGTCGCCCTGCTGAAGGCGACCGAGTCCCTGGACAAGGCGTACAGCGCCCCGGTCAACTTCACGGTGCTGTCCAAGGACGACACCAACAAGGACAACAACAGCAAGTCCGCCACCGTCGAGTTCACCAAGGAGAGCGGCGCGGACCTCGCCGTCATGGCCGACGACGTGAAGAACGCCGTCACGGTCAAGAACGGCAAGATCCAGGTTGCCGGCGACCTGCACGCGGGCGACACCGCCCAGCTGATCTACGACGTGTGGAACCAGGGCGACCGGGCCACCGCCGGTTTCAAGGTGACGGTGAAGCTGCCCAAGGGCGTGACCTTCACCGAGACCGAGGACGAGTGCGAGTACGCCACCGACAAGGCCTCGCTCGTCTGCACCTACCCCGAGCTTCCCTTCATCCCGGTGGAGCAGTGGGAGGGCGGCGATGACGTCCTTCCCGGCGGCACCTTCTACCACCTGCTCTCGGTGGGCGCGAACGTCAAGGCCGGTGCCCTGACCGGCGGCACCGTCTCGGTCGAGCCGATCCTGCCGGCCAAGACGCTCGGCGCCCAGTCGCTGAAGATCAAGAACATGCCGGAGAACATGGCTCCGCTGCAGGAGACCGATCTCGACCCGAGTGACAACACCGACGGCTACGCTGTCGTGGTCGCCGCCAAGGGCGGCGTCGGCGGTGGCGAGGGTGACGGCGGCGGTCTGCCGGTCACCGGCGCCAAGGCTGGCCTGATCGGTGGCATCGGCGTGGCCGTGCTGGCCGCCGGCGGGGCGATGTTCCTGGTCGCCCGCCGTCGCCGGGTGGTCCTGGTCACCCCGAGTGACGAGAAGCCGGCCGCCTGACGGTCGTCCTCTATCGGCCCGCGAGGGCCGTTCACATAACGCACGGCAGCCGGGGCGGGATGGATCACCATCCCGCCCCGGCTGTCTTCGCTCCACTGCGGAGGACCGAAACATATCGACGGGGACCTGGCGTGGCGCAACGTCGCTTCGGTAGCGTGGCGTACCCGGAGGGTGCCGCCCGCGGGCCGGCTGGCAGAGTGGAGGGGTGAGCCGTACCCCGCAGGGCCAGCGCGCCAGCCTGGACAAGCAGCCGCACGAGGTCGCCGCGATGTTCGACGGCGTGGCCGCCCGATACGACCTGACCAACACCGTCCTCTCCTTCGGACAGGACCGGTTCTGGCGGCGGGCCACCCGGGCCGCGCTCGGGCTGCGTCCCGGCGAGCGGGTGCTGGACGTGGGTGCCGGCACCGGCGTCTCGACCGAGGAGCTGGCCCACTCCGGGGCGTACGCGGTGGGCGCCGACCTGTCGCTCGGCATGCTGTACGCCGGCAAGCACACCCGCCCGCAGGTGCCGCTGCTGGCCGGCGACGCCCTGCGGCTGCCCTTCGCCGACGCCAGCTTCGACGCGGTGACCATCTCCTTCGCCCTGCGTAACGTCAACGACACCGACGCGGCGCTGCGCGAGCTGGCCCGGGTGACGCGGCCGGGTGGCCGGCTGGTGGTCTGCGAGTTCAGCACCCCGGTCAACCCCGCCTTCCGTACGGTCTACCTGTCGTACCTGATGCGCTCGCTGCCGGCGGTGGCGCGAGCGGTCTCCAGCAACCCCGACGCGTACGTCTACCTGGCCGAGTCGATCCGGGCCTGGCCGGATCAGGCGGCGCTCGCCGGGCGGATCGGCGCGGCGGGATGGAGCCGGGTGGCCTGGCGCAACCTGACCGGGGGTGTCGTCGCGCTGCACCGCGCGGTGCGGGACTGACGGCGAACGCGGCGGGCCGGGCATCAGCAACAAACCACCCGATTTCGTGAATATCCGTTTTTGCTCTACTTAGCCCCGTAAGCTCGGCCCATGACGGGACCAGGGCAGGCGGCCACGGACGACGACGCCGCGGAACTCATCGCGCAGCTCAAGGAGCTGGCCGGCGCGGATCCCGCGGACGTGCGGCAGGTGGTCGCCGAGGTGCTGGCCGCACTCGACCGCGCGGCCGGTGGCGCGCTGCGCGAGCACCTGCCGGAGACGATCCGCCTCGATGCCGGCCTCGGACCTGCCGCTTCGGCCCGTCCCTGAGGCCTAAGTGGAGGCTGACCGGCGCGTTTTCCCGAAGTTAGGTACCCCTCACCGGATACCGGTGTAACCCCGGTCATAGACTCCAACCCGATCAGCTTGTGAAGCATTTCACGAGCATTCGGGAGGAGGCGCAGATGACCGCGGTGGAGAACGACGCCGACGTGATCGTCGTGGGCGCCGGTCCCGGAGGATCGGCAACCGCGTACCACCTGGCTCGGCACGGCGCTCGGGTGCTGCTGCTGGAGAAGACCGAGTTTCCCCGCGAGAAGGTCTGCGGTGACGGGCTCACGCCGCGCGCCGTCCGGCAGCTGATCCGGATGGGCGTGGACACCTCGCCCGAGGCCGGCTGGCTGCACAACAGGGGCCTGCGGGTGATCGGCGGCGGGGTACGCCTGGAACTGGACTGGCCCGACCTGGCCAGCTTCCCCAACTACGGCCTGGTCCGGACCCGGCTCGACTTCGACGACCTGCTCGCCCAGCGGGCCGTCGCCGCCGGGGCGAAGCTGCGGACCAGCGTGAACGTGATCGGCCCGGTGCTCGATGCCGACGGTCGGGTGATCGGCGTGCAGGCCGAGGCGGGCCCGGACAAGGAGCCCGTCGCCTTCCACGCTCCGCTGGTGGTCGCCGCGGACGGCGTCTCCGGCCGGTTCCCGCTCGCCCTCGGGCTGGCCAAGCGGGAGGACCGGCCGATCGGCGTCGCGGTCCGCCGCTACTACCGCTCGCCCGCCAAGCACGACGACGACTACCTGGAGTCATGGCTGGAGCTGCGGGCCAAGGGCAGCGACGCGCTGCTGCCCGGCTACGGCTGGATCTTCGGCCTCGGCGACGGCCGGGTGAACGTCGGCCTGGGCGTCCTGAACTCGTCCGCCGCCTTCGGCAAGACCAACTACCGGCGGCTGCTCACCGACTGGCTGGCCAACACCCCGGAGGACTGGGGGATGACCGACGAGGCCAACGCGGAGGGGCCGATCCTCGGTGCCGCGCTGCCGATGGGCTTCAACCGGGTGCCGCACTACACCCGCGGCGTGCTGCTCGTCGGCGACTCCGGCGGCATGGTCAACCCGTTCAACGGCGAGGGCATCGCGTACGCGATGGAGTCCGGCGAGCTGGCCGCCGAGGTGGCGGTGCAGGCGCTCGCCCGGCCGGCCGGCGCCGAGCGGGAGCGGGCCCTGCAGGCGTACCCGCAGGAGCTGAAGGCCCGGTTCGGCGGCTACTACCGGCTCGGCGGGATCTTCGTGAAGCTGATCGGCCGCCCGGAGATCATGCGGATGGCCACCAAGCACGGCATGCCGCACCCGATGCTGATGCGCTTCGTACTCAAGCTGCTGGCCAACCTGACCGACCCCCGGGGTGGGGACGCGATGGACCGGGTCATCAACGCGATGACGAAGGTGGCACCAGCCGTCTAGCCCCCGTTCCACCCGGCGAAGTGCCCCCGGAACGGACAGAGACCGACCCCGCCGGCCGAGGTCATGAGGGACGTGAATAGTGTGATTTTCGCTAACCACCGAGGTCAGGGAAGGACGAGCAGGAGACAACGATGACGCTCTCTCCGTATGCACCGATCATCGGGCTGTTCGCCCTCGCCGCGGGGTTCGCGCTGTTCTCCGTGGCCGCTGCCCGACTCGCCGGCCCCCGGCGTCTGAACAAGGCCAAGCTCGAGGCGTACGAGTGCGGCATCGAGCCGAGCCCGCAGCCGGTCGGGGGCGGCCGGTTCCCGATCAAGTTCTACCTGACGGCGATGCTCTTCATCGTCTTCGACATCGAGATCATCTTCCTCTACCCCTGGGCGGTCTCCTTCGACGCCCTGCCGATCTTCGGCTTCGTGGAGATGGTCCTGTTCATCGTCGCGGTCTTCGTCGCCTACGCCTATGTCTGGCGGCGCGGCGGCCTGGACTGGGACTGAGGGAGGTACGGCAGATGGGCATCGAGGAGAAGCTTCCCTCCGGCGTCCTGCTCACCACCGTCGAGAAGCTGGTCAACTGGTCGCGGAAGTCGTCCGTCTGGGGCGCCACCTTCGGCCTGGCCTGCTGCGCCATCGAGATGATGGCGGCCGGCGGCCCGCACTACGACATGGGCCGCTGGGGCATGGAGGTCTTCCGGGCCTCGCCCCGGCAGGCGGACCTGATGATCGTGGCCGGCCGGGTGAGCCAGAAGATGGCCCCGGTCCTGCGCCAGATCTACGACCAGATGGCCGAGCCGCGCTGGGTGCTCTCCATGGGCGTCTGCGCCAGCAGCGGCGGCATGTTCAACAACTACGCCATCGTGCAGGGCGTCGACCACGTCGTCCCGGTCGACATGTACCTCCCGGGCTGCCCGCCCCGGCCCGAGATGCTCATCGACGCGGTCCTCAAGCTCCGCGAGAAGATCATGTACGAGCCGCTGGGCCCGAACGGCCGCAAGATGCTGGAGGCCCGCAAGGAGCGCGGTGACGTGCCCGTGGTGCCGTACGGCTCGATGCCGTCGTCGTACCGCAACGACAAGGCCCGGCGGGCCGAGTGGACCAGGGCGGTCCGCGAGGGCCGCGAGGAGCAGCTGCGGATCGAGAACTGGATGAAGGCCCAGAACCACCTCCACCCGCACGGGGGCCCGAAGTGAGCGCAACTGACGACAGGACCAACAACGGGGGTGTGCCGGTGCCGGTCACCCCGGCCGGGGCCACCAGCGGTGCGCCCGCCGAGCACCCGCCGGCCAGCCCCGCCGGCCGCGGCATGTTCGGCGTGCACGGCAGTGGCGACGTCTCCGGATACGGCGGCCTGGTCCGCCCGCGCAAGCCGATCGAGGAGAGCCCGCGGCCGTACGGCGGCTACTTCGACGAGGTCCGGGACGCGCTGGAGGAGGCGTACCCCGGGTTCGGCGACGCGATCGAGAAGGTTGTGGTCGACCGGGGCGAGCTGACCCTGCACGTCCGCCCGGAGCGGATCGCCGAGGTCTGCCAGGTGATGCGCGACGACCTGGCGCTCCGCTTCGAGCTCTGCTCCTCGGTGTCCGGCGTCGACTACCTGGGCGCGGAAGAGCGGCGGCTGCACGTCGTCTACCAGCTCACCTCGATGACCTTCCGGCGCCGGGTGCGGCTGGAGGCCGCGGTCTCCGCCGAGGACCCGCACCTGCCGAGTGTCACCAGCGTCTACCCGACCGCCGACTGGCAGGAGCGGGAGACGTACGACATGTTCGGCATCGTCTTCGACGGCCACCCCAACCTGACCCGGATCCTCATGCCGGACGACTGGGAGGGGCACCCGCAGCGCAAGGACTACCCCCTCGGCGGCGTGCCCGTCGAGTACAAGGGTGCGGAGATTCCCCCGCCGGACAAGCGGAGGTCGTACCAGTGAGCGCGAGGAGTGCAGCGAAGCGGAGCCCCGCAGTCGCGAACGGAGGGCTGGCACAGTGACGACGTCGAACTACGCGACCGAGCGCGAGACCACCGAGGGCAAGGTCTTCACCGTCACCGGTGGGGACTGGGACACGGTCGTCTCCGGCACCGATCCGATCAACGACGAGCGGATCGTCGTCAACATGGGCCCGCAGCACCCGTCCACGCACGGCGTGCTCCGGCTGATCCTGGAGCTGGAGGGCGAGACGGTCCGCGAGGCCCGCTCGGTCATCGGCTACCTGCACACCGGCATCGAGAAGAACCTCGAATACCGCAACTGGGTCCAGGGCTCGACCTTCGTGACCCGGATGGACTACCTCTCCCCGCTGTTCAACGAGACGGCGTACGCGCTGGCGGTGGAGAAGCTGCTCGGCATCACCGACGACATCACCGAGCGGGCCAACACCATCCGGGTGCTGATGATGGAGCTCAACCGGATCTCCTCGCACCTGGTCTGGCTGGCCACCACCGGCATGGAGCTGGGCGCGATCTCGATCATGCTGTACGGCTTCCGCGAGCGGGAGTACATCCTCGACATCTTCGAGACCATCACCGGCCTCCGCATGAACCACGCGTACGTGCGGCCGGGCGGGGTGGCCCAGGACGTGCCGGACGACGCGATCGTCAAGATCCGCAAGTTCCTCAAGATGATGCCGGAGAAGCTCAAGGAGTACGAGGACCTCCTCTCCGGCCAGCCGATCTGGACCGAGCGCACCAAGAACGTCGCGGTGCTCGACGTGACCGGCTGCCTCGCGCTCGGCGTCACCGGCCCGGTGCTCCGCTCCGCCGGTCTCGCCTGGGACCTGCGCAAGACCATGCCGTACTGCGGCTACGAGACGTACGAGTTCGACGTCCCGACCCACACCGACGGTGACGTCTGGGGCCGCTACCTGGTCCGGCTCGCCGAGATCCGCGAGTCGCTGAAGCTGGTCGAGCAGGCGGTGGACCGGCTCGGCAAGCGCGGCCCGGTGATGGTCTCCGACAAGAAGATCGCCTGGCCGGCCCAGCTCGCCATCGGCGTCGACGGCATGGGCAACTCGCTGGAGCACGTCGCCAAGATCATGGGTCAGTCGATGGAGTCGCTGATCCACCACTTCAAGCTCGTCACCGAGGGCTTCCGGGTCCCGCCGGGCCAGGTGTACGTCGGCATCGAGTCGCCCCGCGGCGAGCTGGGCGTGCACGCGGTCTCCGACGGTGGCACCCGGCCGTACCGGGTGCACTACCGGGAGCCGAGCTTCGTCAACCTCCAGGCGCTCCCGGCGATGGCCGAGGGCGGCCTGATCGCCGACGTGATCGCCGGTGGTGCCTCGCTGGACCCCGTGATGGGTGGTTGTGACCGATGAGTGTGTTTACGGAAGAGACCCGGGCCCGGGCGCGGGAGATCATCGCCCGGTACCCGGCGGACCGGTCCCGCTCGGCGCTGCTGCCGTTGCTGCACCTGGTCCAGTCCGAGGAGGGGTACGTCTCCCCGGCCGGGGTGGAGTTCTGCGCCGAGGTGCTCGGCCTGAACAAGGCCCAGGTCGGTGCGGTGGCCACCTTCTACACCATGTACAAGCGCAAGCCGACCGGCGACTACCTGGTCAGCGTCTGCACCAACACGATGTGCAACGTGCTGGGCGGCCAGGAGGTCTACGACACCCTGTCCGAGCACCTGGGCGTCGGGCACGACGAGACCACCGAGGACGGCAAGATCACCCTGGAGCACGCCGAGTGCCTGGCGGCGTGTGACTACGGCCCGGTCATGACGGTCAACTACGACTTCTTCGACAACGTCGACCCGCAGGCCGCGCTCGGCGTCGTCGAGGAGCTGCGGGCCGGGGGGCGGCCGATGCCGACCCGGGGCGCCCGCCTCTGCACGCTGAAGGAGATGGCCGTCCAGCTCGCCGGCTTCGCCGACGAGCGGGCGGGAGCGGTCGGCGACGGCGGGCCGGGCGAGCCGACCCTGCGCGGCGTGCGGCTCGCCGAGCAGCACGGTATCTCGGTGCCGGGCTTCGACCCGAACACCCCGATCCGCAGCAAGGAAGCGGAGGCTCAGAAGTGACGACGCCTCGGCCGGAGACGCTGGCCAAGCTGACGCCGGTGCTGACCAAGCGCTGGCTGTCGCCGGACGCCTGGCGCATCGGCACCTACGAGAAGCTGGACGGCTACGCCGCCCTGCGCAAGGCGCTCGGGGCGCACCCGGACGACCTGATCCAACTGATCAAGGACTCCGGGCTGCGCGGGCGCGGCGGCGCGGGCTTCCCGACCGGTCTCAAGTGGGGGTTCATTCCCCAGGGCGACGGCAAGCCGCACTACCTGGTGGTGAACGCCGACGAGGGCGAGCCGGGCACCTGCAAGGACCTGCCGCTGATGACCCACGACCCGCACTCGCTGGTCGAGGGCGTGATCATCGCGTCGTACGCGATCCGGGCCAACCGCGCGTACATCTACATCCGCGGTGAGGCGGTGCACGCCGCCCGCCGGCTGCGCAACGCCGTGCAGGAGGCGTACGCCAAGGGCTACCTCGGGCGGAACATCCTCGGCAGCGGGTTCGACCTGGAGTTGGTGGTGCACTCCGGCGCCGGGGCGTACATCTGCGGCGAGGAGACCGCGCTGCTGGACTCGCTGGAGGGCTTCCGGGGCCAGCCCCGGCTGCGCCCGCCGTTCCCGGCGACCCACGGCCTGTACGCCAGCCCGACCGTGGTCAACAACGTCGGCACCATCGCCAGCGTGCCGTACATCGTGCTCGGCGGCGCCGAGTGGTGGAAGACCATGGGTACGGAGAAGTCCTCCGGCCCGATGATCTACTCGCTCTCCGGTCGGATCGCCAACCCGGGCCAGTACGAGTGCTCGATGGGGATCACCCTGCGCGAGCTGATCGAGCTGGCCGGCGGCATGCAGCCCGGGCACAACCTGAAGTTCTGGACCCCGGGCGGCTCGTCGACGCCGCTGCTCACCGCCGAGCACCTGGACGTGCCGCTGGACTTCGAGGGGGTGGCGGCGGCCGGCTCGATCCTGGGCACCACGGCCACGCAGATCTTCTCCGACCAGGACTGCCCGGTGTACGCGACCTACCGGTGGCTGGAGTTCTACCACCACGAGTCGTGCGGCAAGTGCACGCCGTGCCGCGAGGGCAACTACTGGATGGTCCGGGTCTACCGGCGGATCCTCGCCGGCCAGGGCACCCATGAGGACCTGGACACCCTGCTCGACACCTGCGACAACATCCTCGGCCGCTCGTTCTGCGGCCTGGGCGACGGTGCGACCAGCTCGGTGACCTCGTCGCTGCAGTACTTCAAGCAGGACTACCTCGACTACATCGAGGGACGTACCGCGCCGAAGCTCTCCGACAAGCAGTTGGTGGGAGCCCACTGATGACCGACGTAGCCAAGCAGACCGAGACCGTCACCCTCACCATCGACGGCGTCCAGGTCACCGCGCCCAAGGGGGCGCTGCTGATCCGGGTCGCCGAGCAGCTGGGCACCGAGATCCCGCGGTTCTGCGACCACCCGCTGCTGGCCCCGGCCGGCGCCTGCCGACAGTGCCTGGTGGAGGTGGAGGGCCAGCGCAAGCCGGTCGCCTCCTGCACCCAGACCGTCGCCGACGGCATGGTGGTCCGCACCCAGCTGACCTCGCCGG
The DNA here is from genome assembly GCF_040634005.1 of Micromonospora sp. NPDC007271. Lineage (NCBI taxonomy): Bacteria > Bacillati > Actinomycetota > Actinomycetes > Micromonosporales > Micromonosporaceae > Micromonospora > Micromonospora sp. NPDC007271. The sequence continues at coordinate 7,791 of NZ_JBEYER010000125.1, read as the reverse complement.
TCGCCAAGAAGGCGCAGGAGGGGGTGATGGAGCTGCTGCTCCTCAACCACCCCCTGGACTGCCCGATGTGTGACAAGGGCGGCGAGTGCCCGCTGCAGAACCAGGCGATGTCCACCGGCCGGACGGACTCCCGGTTCCACGAGCACAAGCGGGAGTACGAGAAGCCGCTGGAGATCAGCACCCAGGTGCTGCTCGACCGCGAGCGGTGCGTGCTCTGCCAGCGCTGCACCCGGTTCTCCGAGGAGATCGCCGGCGACAAGTTCATCGACCTGATGAACCGGTCGTCCGCCGAGGAGATCAACATCTACCGGGACGAGGCGTACGGGGACGAGGGCGACGCCGGTGACGTCCCGTTCAACTCGTACTTCTCCGGCAACACCGTGCAGATCTGCCCCGTGGGCGCGCTGACCGGCGCGCAGTACCGGTTCCGGGCCCGCCCGTTCGACCTGGTCTCCACCCCCAGCGTCTGCGAGCACTGCTCGGCCGGCTGCGCCCAGCGCACCGACTGGCGGCGCGGCAAGGTCCTGCGCCGGCTGGCCGGCGACGACCCGGCGGTGAACGAGGAGTGGAACTGCGACAAGGGCCGCTGGGGCTTCCAGTACAGCCGTGCGTTCGACCGGCTCACCACCCCGCTGGTCCGCGACGAGCGGACCGGTGAGCTGCGCGAGGCGTCCTGGAGCGAGGCACTGACCCGGGCCGCCGAGGGGCTGCGCGCCGCCCGGGACGGCGGGTCGGGCACGGCGGTGCTCACCGGCGGCCGGCTGACCGTCGAGGACGCCTACGCGTACGCGAAGTTCGCCCGGGTCGCGCTGCACACCAACGACATCGACTTCCGGGCCCGCCCGGTCTCCCGTGAGGAGGCCGAGTTCCTGGCCAGCAGCGTCGCCGGGGTCACCGACGTGACCTACACCGACGTGGAGAACGCGCCCGCGGTGGTGCTGGTCGGCCTGGAGCCGGAGGAGGAGTGCCCGATCCTCTTCCTGCGGCTGCGCAAGGCGTACCTGAAGAACAAGCTGACCGTGTACGCGATCGCGCCGTTCGCCACCCGTGGCCTGGAGAAGCTCGGGGCCAAGCTGGCCCGGGTGGTGCCGGGCGAGGAGGCCAGCGTGCTGGCCGAGCACGCCACGGTGACCGAGGCGCTGAGCCGGCCGGGGGCGATCCTGATCGTCGGCGAGCGGCTGGGCGCGGTGCCGGGCGGGCTCTCCGCCGCGGCGGACGTCGCCCGGCGTACCGGCGCGAAGCTGGCCTGGGTGCCGCGGCGCGCGGGTGACCGCGGCGCGGTCGACGCGGGCTGCCTGCCCAACCTGCTCCCCGGTGGCCGCCCGGTCACCGAGCCGGCCGCCCGCGCCGAGCTGGGCGAGGCGTGGGACATCGCGGCCGGGGTGATCCCGAGCCAGGCCGGCCGGGACACCGACGGCATCCTCGTCGCGGCGGCCAACGGCCAGCTCGGCGCCCTCGTGGTGGCCGGTGTGGACCCGGCCGACCTGGCCGATCCGCGCCTGGCCGAGCAGGCCCTGGACGCGGTGCCGTTCCTGGTCAGCCTGGAGCTGCGGATGAGCGCGGTGGCCCGCCGGGCGGACGTGGTCTTCCCGGTCGCGCCGGTGGTCGAGAAGGCCGGCAGCTTCCTGGACTGGGAGGGCCGGCTGCGCACCTTCGAGAAGGTGCTGGACACCGCCGCGATGAGCGACGGCCGGGTGCTCGACGCGCTGGCCGCGCAGCTCGACGTCCAGCTGGGCACCGGCGACGTGACGAGCGTCCGGCGGGAGCTGGGCGCGCTGCCGGCGACCCGGGTGGACCGCCCGGCCCCGCCGATGGTCGAGCCGGCCGCCGTGCCGCAGCCCGGTGCGGGCGAGGCCGTGCTGGCCACCTGGCACCAGCTGATCGACCTGGGCACCCTCACCGACGGCGACGAGCACCTCGCCGGCACCGCCCGCCCGCCGGTGGTGCGGCTGGGCAAGGGCACCGCCGAGGCGATCGGCGTGGCCGACGGCGACCCGGTGACCGTGGGCACCGACCGCGGCGCGGTCACCCTGCCGGCGGCGATCACCGAGATGCCGGACGGTGTGGTCTGGTTGCCGACCAACTCACCCGGCTCGACCGTCCGGCGCAGCCTCGGCGCGGCGGCCGGCGAGGTCGTGCAGGTCTCCGCCGGCGCGGTCGCGCCCGTCCCGGCCGGACGTGTCGCCGCGGACGCCGCCGGTCGCCCGGGTCCGCTCCTCAACGCAGGGGGTGTTCAGTGAGCCCGGTCATCCTGGCCGCGCAGGATCCGACGCTGGCCGACTTCGGCAGGGACCCGTGGTGGCTGGTCCTGATCAAGATCCTGTTCGCCTTCGTGTTCTGCATGCTGGCCACGCTGCTCGGCGTCTGGTTCGAGCGGCGGGTCGTCGCCCGCATGGCGGTGCGGCCCGGCCCCAACCAGGTCGGCCCGTTCGGCCTGCTGCAGACCCTCGCCGACGGCCTGAAGCTGGCCTTCAAGGAGGACATCCTCCCGAAGGCCGCCGACAAGGTCGTCTACTTCTTCGCCCCGGTGATCTCGGTGATCTGCGCGGTCACCGCGCTGTCGGTGATTCCGTTCGGGCCGATGGTCAGCATCTTCGGAAACTGGACGCCGCTGCAGGTCACCGACGTGCCGGTGGCGGTGCTGCTGCTGCTGGCCTGCTCCTCCCTGGCCGTGTACGGCATCGTGCTCGGCGGCTGGGCCTCCGGCTCGACGTACCCGCTGCTCGGCGGCCTGCGCTCCGCCGCTCAGCTGGTCTCGTACGAGGTCGCGATGGGCCTGAGTATCGTGGCGGTGTTCATGACCGCCGGCACGATGTCCACCAGCGGGATCGTCGCCGCTCAGGCCGGCAGCCAGCAGGTGAGCTGGTCGATCCTCGGCTGGCACCCGACCGCGCCGGGCTGGTACGCCATCCTGCTGCTGCCGAGCTTCATCATCTTCTTCATCGCCATGGTCGCCGAGACGAACCGGGCTCCGTTCGACCTGCCCGAGGCCGAGTCCGAGCTGGTGGCAGGCTTCCAAACGGAGTACAGCTCGCTGAAGTTCGCGCTGTTCATGCTCAGCGAGTACGTCGCGATGGTGAGCATGTCCGCGGTCACCACGACGCTGTTCCTCGGCGGTTGGCGGGCCCCCTGGCCGATCACCCTCTGGGCGGGTGCCAACTCGGGTTGGTGGCCGATGCTCTGGTTCTTCGGCAAGGTGATCCTCCTGGTCTTCGTCTTCGTCTGGCTGCGGGGCACCCTGCCCCGGCTCCGGTACGACCAGTTCATGCGCTTCGGCTGGAAGGTCCTGCTGCCGATCAGCCTGGTCTGGATCCTGGTGCTGAGCGGGCTCCGCTCGATCGAGGACTGGCAGACCAAGGACCGGCTGCTCGCCACCGGCATCGGCGCGGGCGTGCTGCTGCTGGCCACGCTCTTCTGGCCGAGCAAGAAGAAGGAGCCGAAGCCGACGCTCCAGGAGCAGGTCAACAGCCGTCCGCACGGCAGCTTCCCGCTGCCGCCGCTGGATCTTCAGGTACCACCGAGCCCGCGCACCAGGCGCGTGGTCGCCGAGCGGGAGCCGGCCAACGTCGTCGCCGGCTCGGACCCCAGGGAGGTGTGACGTGGGCGCGATCACCGGAATGTTCAAGGGCTTCGGGGTCACCTTCTCGCACATGTTCAAGAAGGTCGTCACCACCGACTACCCGTTCAAGCCGCCGGTGTCGGCGCCGCGCTACCACGGGCGGCACATCCTCAACCGGCACCCGGACGGCCTGGAGAAGTGCATCGGCTGCGAGCTGTGCGCCTGGGCCTGTCCGGCGGACGCGATCTACGTGGAGGGTGGCGACAACACCGAGGAGCAGCGCTTCTCCCCGGGTGAGCGGTACGCCAGCGTCTACCAGATCAACTACGCCCGGTGCATCTTCTGCGGGCTCTGCATCGAGGCCTGCCCGACCCGTTCGCTCACCATGAGCAACGAGTACGAGCTGGCCCGGGACAACCGGCAGGACCTGATCTTCACAAAGGAGCAGCTGCTCGCGCCGCTGCTGCCCGGCATGGAGCAGCCGCCGCACCCGATGCGGCTGGGCGACAGCGAGAAGGACTACTACGTCGGCGCGCTGACCAACCCGGGCACCTCGGCCGGTGCGGAGCACTCGCCGATGGGGCCGGGCCGGTACCAGGTGGAGGAGCACCCCGGCGTGACCTTCCCCGGTGCCGAGCAGGCGGCCCAGCGGGCCGCGGCAGGCAAGGGAGACACCGCATGACCACGCAGACGCTGCTCGCCGAGGCGGCCTCGGTTCCCACCGGCGAGGCGGTGACCTTCTGGATCCTCGCCCCGCTGGCGCTGCTCGGCGCGGTCGGCATGGTCTGGGCGCGCAACGCGGTGCACTCGGCGCTCTGGCTGGTGCTGACGATGCTCTGCCTGGGCGTGTTCTACGTCCTGCAGGCCGGGCCGTTCATCGGCATGGTGCAGATCATCGTCTACACCGGCGCGATCATGATGCTCTTCCTGTTCGTGCTGATGCTGGTCGGCCGGGACTCCTCGGACTCGCTGATCGAGACGCTGCGTGGGCAGCGGACGGCGGCGATCGTGCTGGCGCTCGGCTTCGCCGGCCTGGTCGGCACGGGCCTGTTCCGCGCTCTCGAAGGGGTCACCGCGGTCGGCCTGGACAAGCCGAACGCCGAGGGCAACGTGCCGGGCATCGCCCGGCTGCTCTTCACCAAGTACGTGTTCGCCTTCGAGCTGACCTCCGCGCTGCTGATCACGGCGGCGGTCGGGGCGATGGTGCTGGCGCACGTGGAGCGGCGCAAGGAGGACCGGATGGACCAGGTCGCCACCATGAAGGCCCGGTTCCGCCCCGGCAACTACCCCGGCCCGAAGCCCGGCCCGGGTGTCTTCGCCACCTCCTCCTCGGTGGCCACCCCGGCCCGCCTGCCGGACGGCCGGCTGACCGATCGCAGCATCCCCGAGATCCTGCCGGTCCGGGAGCTGTCCGCGGAGGAGACCTCCCTGAAGGGGACGGACAAGTAATGGAAGAGTTCTTCTCGGTCGAGCCGAACTACTACCTGGTCCTTGCCGCGGTGCTGTTCACCATCGGCGCGGTCGGGGTGCTGGTCCGGCGTAACGCGATCGTCCTGTTCATGTGCGTCGAGCTGATGCTCAACGCGGCCAACCTGACGCTCGTCACCTTCAGCCGGATCAACGGCGACCTGAACGGCCAGATCATGGCGTTCTTCGTGATGGTGGTGGCGGCGGCCGAGGTAGTGGTCGGGCTCGCGATCATCATGTCGATCTTCCGGACCCGGCGCTCGGCGAGCGTCGACGACGCCAACCTGCTGAAGTACTGAGGGGCCTGCGGTGGAAGAGATTCTGACGTTCGCGGCAGCCGAGCCGACCGGCGTCGCTTTCGCTCCGGCGAGTGGTCTCCTGGGCAGTGTCTGGCTGCTGGTGGCCGTTCCGCTGGTCAGCGCGGCGATCCTGCTGCTGCTCGGCCGGCGGGCGGACCGCTGGGGCCACTGGCTGGGGGTGGGCGCGATCGGCGCCGCCTTCGTGCTCGGCCTGACCTATTTCCTCCAGCTCCGCGGCCTGGAGAACAAGCAGGTCCAGCTGAGCCTCTGGCAGTTCATCACGGTCGGCGATTTCAAGGTGGACTTCGGTCTGCTCTTCGACCCGCTGGCCGCGGTCTTCGTCCTGCTGATCACCGGGGTGGGCTTCCTGATCCACCTCTACGCGGTCGAGTACATGGCGCACGACGAGGGCCGGCGACGGTTCTTCGGGTACTTCAACCTGTTCGTCGCCGCGATGCTGCTGCTGGTGCTCGGCAACAACTACGTGATGCTCTACTTCGGCTGGGAGGGCGTCGGTCTGGCGTCGTACCTGCTGATCTCCTTCTGGTACGGACGGCCGAGCGCGGCCACCGCCGGAAAGAAGGCGTTCCTGATGAACCGGGTCGGCGACGCCGGCCTGGCCATCGGCATCTTCATCATGTTCGCCACCCTGGGCACCACCCAGTACGACCAGGTCTTCAACGGCGTGGCATCGCTGGGCGGCGCCACGGTGCTGGTGCTCGGCCTCCTGCTGCTGCTCGGCGCGACCGGCAAGTCCGGCCAGTTCCCGCTGCAGGCGTGGCTGCCGGACGCGATGGAGGGCCCGACCCCGGTCTCCGCGCTCATCCACGCGGCCACCATGGTCACCGCGGGCGTCTATCTGATCGCCCGGTCCAACCCGATCTTCTCGGCCAACACCACGCTCCAGCTGGTGGTGGTCAGCGTCGGCGCGATCACCCTGCTGATGGGCTGTCTCATCGGCGCGGCCAAGGACGACATCAAGCGGGTGCTGGCCTGGTCCACGGTGAGCCAGATCGGCTACATGTTCCTCGGTGTCGGCCTGGGCGGCGCGGCGTACGCGCTGGCCATCGTGCACCTGCTGGCGCACGGCTTCTTCAAGGCCAACATGTTCCTCGGCGCCGGCTCGGTCATGCACGGCATGAACGACCAGGTGGACATCCGCCGCTTCGGCGCGCTGTCGAAGCACATGAAGGTCACCTGGCTGACCTTCATGATGGGCTGGCTCGCCATCATCGGCATCCCGCCGCTGTCCGGCTTCTTCTCCAAGGAGCCGATCATCGTGGAGGCGTTCAAGCGGGGGGACTGGACCTCCTGGCTCTTCGGCGGCGCGGCGCTGCTCGGCGCCGGGCTGACCGCCTTCTACATGACCCGGCTCTTCGTGCTCACCTTCCACGGCCCGGCCCGCTGGACCGAGGACATCGAGCACCCGCACGAATCGCCGAAGCTGATGACCGTCCCGCTGATCCTGCTGGCGATCGGCTCGGTCGCCGCCGGTGGTCTGATGGCCACCACCGTGCCGGACTGGCTGGCCGCCACCGCCGGCCTCGGCGGCGAGCACCCGGAGCACCACCCGGTCCTCGCGCACTGGCTGATCACCGCGCTGTCGATCGTGGTCACCGTGCTCGGCGCCGGGCTGGCCTGGATGCTGTTCCGCAGCGGCACGGCCACCGAGCCGCAGCCGGCCGGGGTGCTGGTCACCGCCGCCCGCCGGAACCTCTACACGGACGCCTTCAACGAGGCGGTCTTCGAGAAGCCGGGCATCTTCCTCACCCGGGCGCTGGTCTTCCTCGACAACCGGGGCGTCGACGGGCTGGTCAACGGCCTGGCCGCCGCGGTGGGCGGAGGCTCGGGCCGACTCCGGCGGCTGCAGACCGGTTTCGTGCGGTCGTACGCGACCTCGATCCTGACCGGTGCGCTGCTCGTGGTGGCGGCGTTCCTGGCGGTGCAGCAGGGGTGGTTGGCGTGATCGACCTCAACGCGGCCGCCCCCGCCGGCGGACCATGCAGTCACGACGGAGGTAAGGCCGAATAATGTCCAACTTCCCGTTCCTCTCGGTGCTGACCGTGGCACCGCTGGTCGGCGCACTGGTCGTGGCGCTGCTGCCGCGCCGCCGGCCGGACCTGGCCAAACTGGTGGCGTTCGGCTGGTCGCTGCTGGTCCTGGTGCTGTCGGTGGTGATGTGGATCGCCTTCCAGGCCGACGGCGACCGGTTCCAGTTCCGCGAGTCGTACGCGTGGATCCCGAACTGGGGGGTCAACTTCACCTTCGCGGCCGACGGCATCGCGCTGGTCATGCTGATGCTGATCGCGATCCTGGTGCCGCTGGTGATCCTGGCCTCCTGGCACGACGCCGAGTCGTCGAAGCGCTCGGTGCCGGTCTACTTCGCGCTGCTGCTCGTCCTCGAGTGCACGATGATCGGCGTCTTCGCGGCCGCCGACGTCTTCCTCTTCTACGTGTTCTTCGAGG
>NZ_JBEYER010000124.1:0-18652 GCF_040634005.1 Micromonospora sp. NPDC007271 | reverse complement strand
CGGCAGCCGGCCATGACAATGGCGCTGGGGGTGGCGACGAAAGTGAATCCGGGGCAGGCGATCAATGATCCGGGCGGGACCGCGGCGCCCATGATGGACAGGGCCAGGGCGGCGGTGCCGCTCGAAACGGCGAGAGCGTGCCGGGTGCCGAAATAGCGGCACAACTCGTCCTCGAACCGGCCGCATTCGGTTTCGTTCTGTGGGCGATGGTCGTATCGGAAGAACAGGTGACTTCGGACGGCTCGGAACGCCGCCTGCTCGTCGTCGGGATGTATGAAGACGGCGCCCTTGTCGTAGGTGGGCCAGGGAGTGCGGCGGACCGGCCTGCCGCCGTGGAGGGCGAGCTGTCTGTCCAGATCAGCGCCGTGTGACACCGGCATCGGCCGGGTCGGCGCGGGAGCTTCGTTGTTCCCGTTCACCGGCGGACTCCTCGGGCGCGCGGCGGCGGTTCCGGTTCGCGTGACTGGGCTCGCCGGCCGCGTGCCAGGCGTGGTGACCCGGCGACCGCGGTCTTCGGCGCGATCCCGTCGAGCGGTGGGAAATGCCGCCAGATCCGACATTGTTGGTGCCGCAGATCCAGTGAGCAACATCATTGTCCTCTGTCACCCGAGCCGTCAACCGTGCATTCATTGATTTGTGGGCCCGGGCGTCCGGCGGCGGCTGTGCCGCCCCGTCCACACCCACTGACAGTGACGGTCGCCAATGGCGAATTGTCGTTTACATGACCAGGAAACGGATGTCGCGGGCATCCCGGACGCGCCGCCGCAGGCCCGGCCGCCGGTCGATCCGGCGACTGCGGCATGATCACGGACATCCAGCGGGAGGGGACGATCGGATGACGGTGCAGGTGCCGCTCGGCGGACGGGTGCTCTTCATCGGCGACAGCATCACCGACGCGGGACGGGACCGGTCCCGCGACACCGACCTCGGGACCGGGTACGCCATGATGGCCGCCGCCTGGTTCACCGCCCGCCACCCCGACCACCGGGCCACCTTCGTCAACCGTGGGATCAGCGGCGACCGGGTACGCGACCTGCGCGCCCGCTGGGAGACCGACTGCCTGGCGCTTGCCCCGGAGGTGGTGTCGGTGCTGATCGGCATCAACGACACCTGGCGTCGGTACAGCGAGAACGACCCGACCAGCCCCGCGGACTTCGCCCGCGACTACCGGCAGATCCTGGAATCGGTCCGACGGCTCGGCGCGCGGATCGTCCTGATCGAGCCCTTCCTGATCCCGCTCGACGACGCCAAGCGCGCCTGGCGGGAGGACCTCGACGCGAAGGTCGACGTCGTCCGCCGGGTCGCCGCCGAGTTCGACGCGACGCTGGTCGCGGTGGACAAGCTGTTCCAGGCCGCCGACGTCGACGACCGGGTGTGGACGAACGACGGGGTGCACCTGACGCCCTTCGGTCACGCGCTGCTCGCCCAGCAGTGGCTGCGAGCGGTCACCCCGGCCACCTGACGCCCTTGTAGTCCAACGTCCCTACGCCTGGCTGCGCTGGTAGTAGGACCGGCGGGCGCGGGATTGGGATGTTCCGGGCGGTGATGGCGGCGAGGACGGTCAGAACGGCCAGGGCGAGCATGGCCAGGGTGATGAAGTCCATGCTGTGACATATTGCCCACACCCGGGACCAGCGAATCCGACAGCCGATACCTACAGTCGGGCCATGAGCACCGAGAAAGGCGTGTGGGTCATCGAGCACGATCCCGCGGCGGCGGACCGGCACGGTACCTACTTCCGGGAACTGTTCGCCTCTTGGGCCCCACTGGCCTCTGAGCAGGTCATCCGAGATGCGCAGCGGGTCTTGCGGCCGTGACACCCGAACCATCGGCAGGGCCATGTTCGATAGCACGCACCCCCGGTCGCGTACGCGTGCGAGCCGTCTACCCCGGCAGCTTTGATCCCTTCACTCCCGGGCATTTGAATGTGGTGAACCGGGCACGCGACCTCTTCGACGAAGTGGTCGTGCTCGTCGCGGTCAACAGCACCAAGCATCCGGGCACGGACGAGGAGGAGCGAGCGGCCGCTGTCCGGGCCATGCTGCCGGTCGAGTGGACCTCCGTCACCGTTGTGGCCTGGAGCGGGTTGACCTCCACCTACTGCCGTCGCCATGAAGTAGGAGTGATCGTCCGCGGCGTGCGTAACACCACCGACCTTCGGACCGAGTACAAGCTCGCCGCGATGAACCAGTCACTGGGTGTCCCCACGGTGTTTCTGCCTGCGCAGCCCGACCTGGCCGCGGTGTCCTCGACTGCGGTGCGCAGCCAAGGGTGCCCCGAACAATGGCTTACCTCTCGTCGGACAATTGCCGGTTGATCCTGGATCTGCCGCATCGAGATCAAGTGACGTTGGAGCGCTAGTCGAGGTACCAGTTGAGCATGGCGGCACCGGTCGCCGTGAGATGAACGAACGGCACGGTGATCGCGAGAACGCCGAGTGCCGCGAGTGCGATTCGGATGCGCGCGCCGAGGCGCCGTCCGGCGAGGGCCAGGACACCGGCCGCACTGCCCAGCACCGCCGCCGTGCGTCCGCTGTCGAGGTCAGGCGTGCCGGGGTGGAAGGCGCCGTACGACCAGGCGAGGCCGGCCACGACGGTCAGGGCGAGACAGGCGAGCCCGACGCCGGCGATGACGAGCCGGTACCTGCCGCTCCGGCGCCGCTGCACGACGGCGGACACCAGCCCCGCCGCGCCGAACGTACCCAGCAGGAAGGGCCCGCCGAGGATCGTCGCCCAGGCACCCGTGTGCAGCAGCAACTGCAGGGGAAGCAGAATGGCGAGCGGTCCGTCCGCCGGCCACAGCGACTTCGGGTCGACCAGCGCCCCGGTCCGGGCGAGGCGACCGGGAACGTCCGCCGCCAGGTAGGTGACCGGCACCATGATCAGCCAGGAAACCACCGGCCAACCCAGCCCGAGGAGGAAGAGGTGGGCGACCGAGGTGAGCGCGTCCGGCACCGGAGCGACGGCTGACAGGTCGGCGAAGCCGCCGCGACGTGCGGCGTGGCGCAGCGCGGGCAGGGTCCATGCGGCGCCGGCCAGATACCGCCATCGGGTTCCCGCACCGCTGGTGAAGCTCAGCAGGTCGGCCGTCCATTCGTCGCGCTGCCGGTTGCGGAAGCCGGCCGGCAGAAGACGACACAGCACCGCGACCGCGGCGCGCTCGGCAGGCGGCAGCCTCAGGTGCTGCGCCGGCTCACCTGCTCGGGCCGGGCTCACCACGCCAGCCGCCGGGCACCCGCCCGCCGCGTGCGCTGCTTCCGGGCGGCGACGGCGGCACGACCGGCGGTCACGCCGCTCGCGGTGAGGCGGTAGTACCGCCGTTGCGGCCGGCCCTCGACGTGGCTGTCCACCTCCTCCGCCCGGCTGGTCAGCCAGCCGGCGGCCTCGAACGCCACGAGGATCGGATAGATCGTGCCCGGCGCGAGCCCGGCGACGTGCGCCAGCTCGAGACCGTATCGCTCGGACTCGGGCTCATCGAGGAACGCCTCCAACACCAGCAGGCGCGGCACTGTCATACGAAGGTCCGGCATGGTGTGTCACGGTAGACCCTATGAAGAATTCTGCATAGGCCTCCAGGCCGCGACCGCGACGGTCGGGTATGGACGGACGTTCGACATGCAGCTCGCGCCGTTTGGTGAGCACTGCTCGCTCGGCAGCGGCTGTGGGTGGTCATCCTGGTGGCGTGAGCCTTTCGGGGGATGCGAGGTCGTGTCGCCCAGTGGAGGGCTCGCCGACGCTCCCGAAGGTCATGATCTCGAACCGGAGATGGCCTGGTCGGGTTCGATGCGGTCGCCCGGGGAAGTGGTGGCTGGCAGACCGGTCGCGGTGTGTGCTGCAAAAAATCGCATGAGGTCCGGAAAATGGTGCGGCTGCTCATTGACGATCCGCTGGAACAGTGGCTGCCTCGCCATGACTTCGGCAACTTCCGTCCAACCTGACCGGGCATCCTCCGGGAAGCGAGAACCGACGCGAACGGCATAGTCCACCGCTCCCGCCATCAGGTCGGCTATGGTCAGGGCACGAGCCAACGCCTCGCCGGAGAGGTCGAGCGGCTTACGTTCGAACAGGTACGGCCGGAGCTCTGGCCGCTGAAAGACGAGGGCAAGCGCGGCCTCGTAACGTTCGCTTGCATGATTCAGCACCTCGTACCTGCTGAACAGGTTGGAAATGTTTACCTGCTTTTCCAGCTTTCTCGTCTGTGCAGCCGCGAAATATAGTGTGACAACAACCGTAACCAGGCTGACTATCTGAATGATGCCACCGACCACTGCCGCCCCAATTCGATCAAGCCGCTCCGGGAACCCGAACCATCCTCAATGGTAAAAGGGTCTGTCCAATGGCGACTGTCACTGAACGGATGAGGCATTGTGACCGACGGGCCGCGGTAGCGAGCCGCCCCCGCCGCAGCCGTGGTTCGGCTGTCAGCCGGCCAGGTCGAGCTGGACCGTGGCGATCTCCCACGCCCGTAGCGGCAGCCGGACCCGCCCGTCGCCGTCCACCGGCAGGGGCTCGCCCGACCGGCCGAGCAGGTCGGCCCGCCACGCGCCGTGTACGCGCCGGCCGGCCCCGATGACGGCGCTGGAGTCACCGTTCGCCACCATCCGCAGCTCGACCCGGCCCGCCCGGTCCCGCACGCTGGTCAGCGTGACGCCGTCCCCGTCGACGGTCAGCCCGGTCACCGGCGCGGGCAGCCCGCCGGTCGGCTCGCCGGCACCCGGGAACGACAGCAGCTCGTGCCGGTACGCCTCGGCCGCCGCCGGCACCCCGGCGGACCGCCAGTCGCCCCGGAACGGCAGCACCGCCAGTTCGACGCTGCGCTCGCCCCGGCACTGGGCCAGCGGCGTGGGCAGCTGCGGGCCGGCCGGCTCGTCGCGCAGGGCGTGCCGGTTGCGGGACAGCATCCCGATCGCCCGCAGCACGGTGACCGCCAGCTCCCGGCCGGAGTCGGTCAGCTCGTACTCGGTAGGCTGGGTGAGCAGGACGGCGAGCGACCCCTCGACGCCCCCGGCGGCGACGAACCCGGCGGCGGGGAACGTCGGCAGCGGCACCTCACCGCCGCCGCCCTCGGCGGTCAGGCCCCGCTCCACCACCGCGAACTGGCCCTCCGCGTACGACGAGCGGGCCGGCGCGGGCAGCGGCAGGTGCAGCCGGACCCGGTGGTCGTCGCAGCGGTTGTCGAAGCTGACCCGCAGCCGGGCGAACCGCTCACCGGCGCGGACCTCCACCCGGGTGGTCACCGTGACCGCCTCCCGGTCCACCCGGCGCGAGCCGGCGTCCACGTCCGCGCCGACCGGCCAGCGGTACTCGCGGACCACGTCGAGCACGGCGACCAGCGGGCCGTCGTGCACGACGGTGGTCCGCACCGCCCGGGGCTTGTCGACCAGCTCGTCGGCGGTCGGCGGGGCGTAGTTGTAGCTGTCGCCGATGTCGCCGCCGTCGACGATCCGGCCGACACCGTCCACGCGTACCCCGTCGGGGGTGGACAGCCCCAGCGTGCCGTCCTCGGCGACCTCGACCCGCAACAGGCCGTTGTCGACCGTCCGGCCGTGCAGCACGACCGGTGCGAACGCCGGTCTGGCCGCGCCAGCCCCGCCGGCCGCGCCGGCCGGGGCCAGGGGTGCCGCGTCGGCCGACACGGCGATGCCGGTGGGCGGCAGCGCCGGCAGGGCGACCGGGCGGACCGCGGCGAGGCCGAGCGCCGGCACCGCCACCTGGGCCGCGACGGTCATCCGCGGGGCGGCCACGATGCGTACCCGCCACCGGTCCGGGCCGGTGGCCGCGGCGAGCGCCAGCCGCACGTCCTCGACGTCGAAGGCGGGGTCGCCGTGCCGGGCGACCTGGAAGGTCAGGGTGCCGTCCTCGGCCGACACCGACCACGCGGTGATCTCCTGCCCGTACAGCTCGGTCCCGTGCACCCGGGTGAGGATCGCCGGCAGGTCGGCCGCCGGCACCACATCGTCGGCGAGCAGCGTCCGGGCCCGGTCGAGGACCTGGGCCGGCGCGATCCTCCCCTCGGCGTCGAGCAGGCCGACGGGCGCGTCCCCGGGCACCTCGACGTCCAGCCGGACCAGCGCCGTCCGGGCCGCCGGCGTGGGGTTGAACAGCAGGTACGCGTCGCGGGGGACCCCGGCGGCCACCCGGGCCCCCACCAGGTCGCAGACCGCCCGCCCGAGCTGGTCCGCCTCGGCCAGCCGGGCGGCGACCTGTTCGGCGGTCTCATCGCAGCCGCACCCGGTCACCGAGTCGTGGCAGCTCGCGTCGATCAGCCGCGTCCAGGCCATGTCGAGGAAGCGCTGCACGGACGGGTCGTGGTAGAGCGCGGCGAGGGGTTCGGCGTACCGCTCGACCCGCCGCTCGGCGCGGCCCATCGCCTGCTTCAGGTGGGCGCGTACGGAAATCACCCCGGGCAGGATGTTGGCGCGGGCGTGAGAGCGCAGCTCGCCGGCGACGGTGGGCAGCCCGTCCACCGTCGCCGACTGGGTGGCGAAGTACTCGGTGAGGGTGCCGAGCCGCAGGTGCACCCCGTCGACTGCGGCCGCGGCCAGGAGGTCCGGGGCGTCCGGCGCGGGGGCGGCGTGGTCGGTGCCGTACATCGCCAGGATCGGCGTGTCGTCGCCGGCGGTCCGCCAGCCGCGCAGCCGCTCGGCCAGGTCGGCGGCCCGGCGGGTGACCAGGCGCGGGTCGTCCATCAGCCCGGCCGCGTTGCCGTAGCCGCCGGGCAGGTACTCGGTGCGGATGGTGGTGCCGTCCGGAGCCTGCCAGGCGAACGCGTGGGACCGGACCCGGTCCGGTACGCCGCGGAACACGCAGGCGTGGGCCAGTCCCGCGCCGGCCAGGATCTGCGGCATCTGCGCGATGTGGCCGAACATGTCGGGCAGGTAGCCGACCGGCATCGCGCCGCCCAGCGCCGCGCTGCGGGCCAGCCCGCGTTCCAGGTTGCGGACGATGTTCTCGCCGGAGCAGAGGAACTCGTCGAGCAGGATCTGCCACGGGCCGATGGCCAGCCGCCCGGCCCGCACCAGCGCGGTCACCTGCTCCCGGCGCTCGGGGCGGACCTCCAGGTAGTCGTCGACCGCGGCGAGCTGCCCGTCCAGGGTGAACCGTTGGCGTTCGTCGTGCGCCATCCGGTCGAACACGTCGTCGAGCAGCGCCACCAGCCGCAGCCGGAACCGCTGGAACGGCTCGTACCACTCCCGGTCCCAGTGGGTGTGCGGCACCACGATGATCTCGGTCGGTCGCTGCATCAGCTTGCTGCCTCTCCGCCGATCGCCGCGCCGGTCAGCTCCCCGTAGCGGCGTACCACCTGTTGGCTGGTGCGCAGGTCGGCCGCGCCCTCGGCGATGCCGGTCAGCGGGTGCGCGCCCGCGGTCACCATCGCGTGGAAGGCGACCAGCTCCTGTTCGAACGCCTCGGTCACCGATCGGAACACCGTCCGCCGCTCCCCGTCGCCGTGCCGGTCCACGGCGGTCAGCGTGGTCGGCGCGTTGAGCAGGTACGGCGACGGGAAGTCCAGCTCCAGCGCGCCCCGGGCGTGGTGCAGCGTCACGGTCTCCTGGTAGGCGGGGCAGTCCGGCAGGTTGAGCCAGCGGATGCCGTACCGGCCGCCGGCGGGCAGCCGGCCGGAGATCTCCACCGACGGCTCGGCCGGGCCGGCGGGGGCCAGCGGCCAGGTCGCCACGTGGTCCACGGTGGCCGGCGGGCCGGTGAACAGCCGCAGCAGGGACAGGTCGTGGCAGATGCTGTTGATCAGGATCTGGTAGAGGGTGCGGGTGCCTGCGTCGGTGCCCACCGCGGCGTCGAGCAGCCGCTGGTCGGCCTCGACCAGCCGGCCCGCCGCCGCGGCCGGGACGTCCCCCGGCGCGGGCGGCAGGTTGGCGAAGGCGAGCTGCCGCCCGCCGGAAGCGTGCCGGACGGTCACCTCGACCGCGTGCACCGCCGCCGGGCCGCCGATCCCCTCGAGCAGCCGGGCGGCCTCGGTCACGGCCGGGTCGTACTGCTTCATGTAGCCGACCATCAGCGCCGCCCCGGCCTCGGTCAACCGCTGTGCCTCGGCCAGGGTGTACGCGAGCGGCTTCTCGCAGAGCACCGGCAGCCCCCGGCTCAGGGCGATGGCGGCGAGCTCGCCGTGCGACCCGGAGGTGGCCAGCAGCACCGCGTCGCAGCCGCCGCCGGTGACCATGGCCGCCGCGTCGGTGTGCCGCCGGTCCGGCTCGACGCCGTACCGGTCGCCGAGGTCGGCCAGCCGTGCGGGGGAGAGGTCGCTGAGCGCCACGATGTCGAACAGGTCGGCGCGGCGTTGCAGCAGCGGCAGATGCACCGTACGGGCGATGACGCCGAGCCCGGCCACCGCGACCCTGATTCGCTTGCCCGCCCCGGTCATCGCAGCGCCTCCGCCAGCCACCGCCGGTTGTCGCGCTGGTCGGCGCGGATCCGGTCCAGGTCGCGCCCCTGCGCCGGCGCGTCCTGCTCGATCACCAGCCAGCCGGTGTAGCCGGTGTCGTCGAGGCCGCGCAGCACGCCGGCCAGGTCGACGTCGCCGTTGCCGAGCGCGCAGAAGCCACCGGCGGCGACCACCTCGGCGAGGCCGCCGCCGGCGTCCCGGACCCGCCGGTGCGCGGCCAGGTCGGCGTCCTTGAGGTGCACCTGGCCGGTCCGCCCGGCCCACCGGTGGACCGCCGCGACCGGGTCGCCGCCGGCCAGCGCCAGGTGCCCGGTGTCGAGGCAGATCGCCACGTCGGTCAGCTCCAGCAGCCGGTCGGCCTCCGCCTCGGTCTCCACGTCGGTGCCCAGGTGGTAGTGGAACACCGGTTCCAGGCCACGGTCCCGGCACCGGTCGACGGCCTGCTGCACCCGGGCCGCGAAGCCCGGCCAGGCGGCGGCGGGCAGCGCGGAGGCCAGGTCCGTCGGGGTGCCGGGTCGGGCCGCCCGGGCCGGGTTGCCGGGGCAGGCGAGGGTGGGTCGGGGCGCGAAGCGTGGGTCGTCGACCGGTGCGGCGGCGAACACGTCCAGGGCCGCGTCGAGCTGTGCCAGGTCCTCGGCGAACCCGTCCGGGTCGGCGAAACGCAGGTCGACCCAGCCGCCGGCGAGCCCGACCCCGGCCTCGGTGAGCCGCCGGGTGAGCAGTTCGCCGGTGCCGAGATAGCCGATCGGCCCGGAGTCCACGCCGGTGTAGCCGTCGGCGGCCAGCGACGCGAGCAGGTCGTCGGGGGCGACGTCCGGGTCGGCCGGCCGGTAGATCCCGTGGTTGACCGGGGCTCCGGCCACTCTGGTGCGTCCGGTCAGCTGCACAGTGCGATCACCTCCATGCGGTGGGACTCCAGAACGTGCCGCCTGCGCCCAGGCCAGCGGCGCCCCCCAGGTGCGGTCCCACCAGCCCGAGTGCCATACCTCCACGAGTCTGGTCCGGGTGGTCACCGGCTGCCGCCAGGCGCAGTCGCCGCCGAGTGGGTGATTGATCGACAGCAGCCCGCCAGCGCGTTCGACCGCGGCGAGCCACCGGTCGGCCGGTTCCCGGAAGTCGATCCAGCCGACCGGGCCGAAGGCGTTGGCGTGCCCCCGGTCGGTGGTCACCTCCTGCCCGGGTACGAGGGTGATGCCGTAGCGGGCCGAGGCCGCCGGCAGCCAGGGGTGGTGGCTGACCGTGTTGTGGTCGGTGACGGCGAGGAAGTCCAGGCCCCGTCCGACGGCGAGGGCGGCCAGCTCGTCGATGGTGTACGCGCCGTCGCTGTGCACGGTGTGCGCGTGCAGGTCGCCGGCGAGCCAGCGCCGGCCGTCGACCTCGGGAAGGTCCGGTCGGGACGGCCGTTCCGGCCGGGGCGGTGCCTCGGGCCCGGCCGGCGGGGCGGGGGCGCGGGTGCTGGTGGTGACGGTGACCTCGTACGGCAGCCCGTCGGGCGGTACGCGGTGCAGCCGGAGCAGCACCTGCCACTCGCCGGGCTCCAGCTCGCCCGGCAGGTAGCCGGGGGTGGCCCAGTCGGCGGTGATGGTGTACCGGTCGCGGGCGCCGCCCGACCAGCCCCGGAAGCCGGCCGGACCGACGCAGCCGAGGTCCAGCACGCCCGCGTCGCGGGGGTGGTCGAGTTGTACCGTCAGCGCGGCGGTGCCCGGGGGCACGGTGACCGGCAGCGCGCGCATGATGCTGTCCACGCGGTCCCGCAGCGTCCACCTGCCCCGGTGCGTGACCATGTCAGGCGTCCGCCCCGACGCCGGTACGCGGCGCCGGGACCGGCGGCGCCGCCGCACCCGTCACCAGCTCACCGTCCCGGTAGACCAGGGAGCGCCCGGGCCGGGGCACCACCCAGCCGGTGTCGCCGGGCGCCGGTTCCCGCCCCTCCGGCACCACGACCTGGACGCTGGTCGTCGCGCCGTCCCCGGCGGGCACGTCCAGCGACACCAGGGAGAAGCTGCCGAGGTTCTCCACCACCACGACCTGCCCGGTGAGGCCGTCGGGGACCGGATCGGGGGAGTAGTCGAGGTATTCGGGGCGGACACCGTAGACCACCTGCTCGCCGTCGGTCAGCCGGCCGTGGGTGTCCTCCGGCGACGGCAGCCGCGCCCCGGCGACGGCGAGGGCGTCGCCGTCGACCCGGGCCGGCACCAGGTTCATCGGGGTCGACCCGATGAACCCGGCGACGAAGGTGTTGGCCGGGCGCCGGAACACCTCGGTGGGGCTGCCGACCTGCCGGATCCGGCCGCCCTCCATCACCGCGATCCGGTCCGCGAGGGCGAGGGCCTCGGCCTGGTCGTGGGTGACGAAGACGGTGGTGACGCCCAGTTCGCGTTGCAGCCGCTTGAGGAACGTCCGGGCCTCCAACCGCAGCCGGGCGTCCAGGTTCGACAGCGGCTCGTCGAGCAGGAACACCTGCGGGTGGCAGGCCATCGCCCGGGCTAGGGCGACCCGCTGCTGCTGCCCGCCGGAGAGCTGCCCGGGCCGGCGGTCCAGCAGCGCCGACAGGCCCAGCTCGTCGGCGGTGCTCGCGGCCTTGTCGTGCCGGGCGGCCCGGCCGACCTTCTTGATCCGCAGCGGGTACGCGATGTTGTCCCGCACGGTCATGTGCGGGAAGAGCGCGTAGTCCTGGAAGACCATCGCCACGTCCCGCTGCCCCGGTGGCAGGTTCGTCACCACCCGGTCGCCGATGGACACGCTGCCGGCGGAGGCGAGCTCCAGGCCGGCGATGGTGCGCAGCAGGGTGGTCTTGCCACAGCCGGAGGGCCCGAGCAGGGCGAAGAACTCGCCGTCGGCGATCTCCAGGTCGAGGGCGTCCAGGGCGCGTACCCCGTTGGGGTAGATCTTGGTCAGCTCGCGCAGGGTGATGGCGGACATCAGCGCTTGATCCCTCCGTGGAAGCGGAACCCGTACCTGCTGCTCACGAAGACGAACATCAGCGCCACCGGCAGTGAGTAGAGCAGCGAGAAGGTGGAGAGCAGCCGCAGGTCGGCCTGGCCACCCTCGGTGTAGAGGGTGTACATGATCACCGCGGCGGGGGCCTTGTCGGGCCCGCGCAGCAGCAGGAACGGGACGAGGAAGTTGCCCCACACGTTCGCCACCGCCCACACCCCCACGGTGGCCAGCCCGGGCCGCACCATCGGCACCACGATGTGCCGCATGATCTGCAACGGGCTCGCGCCGAAGACCCGCGCCGACTCCTCGTACGAGGTGGGGGTGGCGTCCATGAAGTCCTTGAGGATGAAGATCGCCGCGGGCAGCAGGCCGCCGGTGAGGACCAGGATCACCCCGAGCCGGGAGTCGATCAGGTTGAGCCGGAAGGCCAGCTCGAACAGCGGCACCATGGTGGCCGTGCCGGTCACGATCGAGGAGAGCAGCAGCAGGCCGTAGAGCAGCGCGTCGCGCCCCGGCACCCGCACCCGGCTCAGCGCGTACGCGGCCAGCGCGGCGAACGCCACCACCAGCACGGCGGTGCCGCCGGCCAGCCAGACCGAGTTGGCCAGCGAGGTCAGCGCGTACGGGTTGTCCAGCAGGGCACGGAAGTTGTCCAGGGTGAACCGCGGCAGCGACGCGGTGATCGTCGGCGTGTCGTCGAACGGGGCGGTGGCCAACCAGAGCAGCGGCAGCGCGAAGAACCCGAGGACGGCGCAGAGGAAGACGTACCGCCCGATCCGGGCCAGCACCTGGCGTACCGTCACATCCGCTCCCTCCGCCGGCCCAGCATGCGCAGATAGACCAGGGCGATGACCAGGTTGATCAGCAGCATGAGGAACGAGATGGCGGCGCCGAAGCCCAGCTCGCCGCCGGAGAGCGCCACCTTGTACACGTAGACCGGCAGGATCTCCGAGCGCTGTTCGGGGCCGCCGGCGGTGATCAGGAACGGCGTGAAGTCGTTGAACGTCCAGAGGCTGATCAGCAGCAGGTTGGTCAGCACGTGGCCGCGGATGCGTGGAAACACCACGTCGCGTAGCTGCTGCCAGGTGGAGGCGCCGGCCAGCCGGGCGGTCTCCAGGTGGGAGCGGGGCACGTTCTCCAGGGCGGCGGCGTAGAGCATCATCGAGAACGCGGTGCCCCGCCAGGTGTTGAAGATGATGATCGACAGCATCGGGTGGTCGAGCAGCCAGGCCATGCCGGGCGTGCCGAGCAGCGCGTTGAGCGTGCCGCCGTCGCGGTCGAGCAGGGCGATCCAGAGGAACGCGACCACCGAGCTGGGCAGGATCCAGGACAGCAGGATGAACGCCTCGACCACCCGGCGCAGCGGACCCCGCCGGTCGCGCAGCGCGTACGCGACGGCGAAGCCGAGCCCGGCCTGACCGATGACGGCCGAGCCGAGCACGAACTGCAGGGTGAGCAGCAACGAGGTGCGGAACCGCTCATCGCCCAGCGCCTTGGTGTAGTTGTCCAGCCCGACAAACTCCGGGTTGGCGGCGGCCAGGCCGGTGAGCCGGTAGTTGGTGACGCCCAGGTAGATCGTCCAGGCGGCCGGGATCACGAGGAAGAGCAGGATCAGCACCATGCTCGGCACCAGGAACCCGGTGGCCCGGGCCCGGCCGAGCCCGGCCGCGTCGGGGGCCGGGGAGGCGCCCGTGACCGGGCGCGCTCCCCTCGCCACCTGGTCAGGAGGTGACGTTACCTGGGCCACCGACGATCCCTTCGACCTTCTTCTGGTACGCCGAGGCCGCCTCGTCGACACTCCTGCCCGACGCCGCGGCGGCGGTAGCCTCCTGCAGCGCCACCGACACCTGCGGGTACACCGCCAGCGGCGGCCGGTACGCGGTGAGCGGCAGCACCTTGTCGGTGATGAAGGTCAGCATCGGGTCACCGGCCAGGACCTCCTTGTTCACGTCCGTCCGGGCGGTGATCCGCTTCTCGCCGGCGAGTTCGGCCTTGACCCCCTCCGCCGAGTGCATGAACGAGAGCAGCTCCCACGCCTGGGACGGGAACTTGGAGTTGGGGTTGAGCACCCGCACGCCGCCGCCGGACATGCTGACGAAGTCCTGCCCCCGGATGCCGGCGCCGGGCTGCTTGGCGGGGATCATCGCGTACCCGACGGTGGTGTCCCGGTCGGTCATCTTGGCGATGCCGCTGCTGGGGTTGACGACGCTGCGCCAGAAGTAGTCACCCTCGGCCAGGATGCCGATCTTGCCGGCGGCGAATTCGGCGAAGGACTTGTCCCGCCCCTTCGCCTCCTGCTGGAGCTTCGGGTCGCCCAGCCCGCTGCCGTAGATCTTGGTGTAGAGGTCGAGCATGTCCTTGACCGGCTGGCTGGCCCCGGCCCACTTGCCGTCCTTCCAGATCTCCCCGCCGGCACCGACCAGCAGCGGCAGTGCGCCCTGCATCGAGGTGGCCTCGCCCATCGCCGTGCCGGCGTTGATCTGGATCGGGGTCACCCCGGGCAGCGCCTTGAGCCTGGTGCCGGCGTCGAGGATCTCCTGCCAGCTCTTCGGCTGCCAGTCGGCGGGCAGGCCGGCCTGGGCGAACAGCTTCTTGTTGTAGTAGAGGACCCGGCCGTCGGTGCCGAGCGGGATGCCGTACCGCTTGCCCTCGAACGAGCCGAGGCCCTGCACGGTCTCCGGGATCTGCGACCAGCCCTCCCAGGAGTCCACCTGGCCGCCGGCCACCTCGGCGAGCGGCTTGAGGTAGCCCGCCTGGACGAACTCGCCCACCCAGATGCCGTCCAGGGCGATGACGTCGGCGCCGCCCTTGGACCGCAGGTCGAGGGCGGTCTTCGTCTTGTACTGCTCGTCGTCGACCCCGCTGGGCACGAACGACACCTTGGCGGTGACGCCCTTGGCCTTCTGGGCCTCGACGAACCGGGGGATAACCCACTTCTCGATCCACTCCGCACCGGCGGAGTTCTTGCCGCCGACAATGGAGTTGGCGGCGATGGTGAGGGTGATGTTCTTGGCGTCCTTGCCGGCGGGCTCGGAACCGCCGGCGCAGGCCGTGCTCGCGAGGGTGACGGCGGTGAGCGCGGCGAGCACACCCGTGACGCGTCTCGGCGTGACTGACATGGGCTGTTCCCTTCGCAAGAAGTGACTTCGAAGAGACTCGCGGGTCGCCACCGCCGACCGCAGGTGCGTGCCGGCGGTGCTTGCTGGCCACAATGTCATGACAGCCTGACGACGTAAATACCTGTCATTGAAATGGACGGGAATCCCGCGGTTCACCGCTCGGCGACGGTCACGTCCAGCGCGTACCGGGAGGCCCGGTAGATGTGCTCGCCGTACTCGAGGTGGCGGCCCTGGTCGTCGTAGGCGGTGCGGGTCATGGTCAGCAACGGGGCGCCGCGCCGCTCGCCGAGCATCTGCGCCTCGGCGGCGGTCGCGGCCCGGGCCCCGATCCGCTGGTGGGCGCTTCGTACCCGCAGGCCGGACGCGCGCAGGATGGCGTACAGGCCCCGGGTCTGCAGGGCGTCCAGGGTGAGCCGGACCGGGTCGAGCGGGAGCCAGTTCCGCATCACGGCCAGGGGCTCGCCGTCGGCGAACCGCAGCCGACGCAGGTGCTGCACCGGGCTGTCGGGGTCCACCCCCAGCACCGCCGCCACCTTCGCCGGGCACTCCACCGTGGCCAGTTCCAGGACCGAGGTGGACGGTTGCCGCCCGGCCCGGGCCAGGTCGTCGTGCAGGCTGGTCAGCTCGACCGCGCGGCGGACCTCGCCGCGAACCACCTGGGTGCCGACGCCCCGGCGGCGCACGATCAGCCCCTTGTCCACCAGATGCTGGATGGCCTGCCGGATCGTGGGTCGGGACAGTCCCAGCCGGTCAGCGAGCTGCAGTTCGCTGTCCAGGCGGTCGCCGGGCGCCAACTCGCCACGCTGGATGGCGGCGGCGAACTGCTCGGCGACCTGGAAGTAGAGGGGGACCGGGCTGCTCCGGTCGATGGCGATCTCGGGGCTGGTCACGGGGGCCTCCTCGGCACGGCTCCCAGGGGTCCGGGGATGGGCGCCACTGTACCGAAGCGGTGGCCGGGCGGAACTGCCAGATGTCAGGACAACACATTGACACAACCCACGGTCACTGTTACCAATCAATGACCAGGAGCGAGCCGGTGGTCACGCCGTTGCCGGCCCGGAACAAGGGACGCCGCCATGCTCGACGTGCTCACCATCGGCCGGGTCGGGGTGGACATCTATCCACTGCAGATCGCCACGCCGCTGGCCGAGGTCGAGACCTTCGGCCGGTTCCTCGGCGGCAGTGCCACCAACGTCGCGGTCGCCGCCGCCCGCTACGGCCTGCGCGCCGGAGTCATCACCCGCACCGGCGCCGACGCCTTCGCCGACTACGTGCACCGGGCACTGCGCGACTTCGCGGTCGACGACAGCCAGGTACACCCGGTCGACGGGCTGCCCACCCCGGTGACCTTCTGCGAGATCTTCCCGCCGGACCACTTCCCGATCTGGTTCTACCGCACGCCCACCGCACCGGACCTGCAGATCCACCCCGACGAGCTGGACCTCGCGGCGATCGTCGACGCCAGCGTCTTCTGGCTCACCGGGACCGGCCTGTGCCAGCAGCCCAGCCGCGCCGCGCACGGCGCCGCGCTGGCCGCCCGCGGCGGCCGCCCGCACACCGTCTTCGACCTGGACTACCGGCCGATGTTCTGGCCGGACGCGGCCGCCGCCACCGCCGCCTACGCCGAGGTGCTGCCCCGGGTCACCGTCGCCGTCGGCAACCTCGACGAGGTCGAGGTGGCGGTCGGCAGCCGGGATCCCGAGCGCGCCGCCCGGCTGCTGCTGGACCGGGGCCCGCGCCTGGCCGTGGTCAAGCTCGGGCCGGCCGGGGTGCTGGCCAGCACCGCCGAGGAGACGGTCCGGGTGCCGGCGGTGCCGGTGCAGGTGGTCAACGGCCTCGGCGCCGGCGACGCGTTCGGCGGCGCCCTCTGCCTGGGCCTGCTGCGCGGCTGGCCGTTGGCGCGGACGCTGCGCTTCGCCAACGCCGCGGGGGCCATCGTCGCGTCCCGCCTGGCGTGCTCGTCCGCCATGCCCGACGAGGCCGAGACCGCCGCGCTCGCGGCCCGGCCCGAGCTGGCCCCCGCCACGGAAGGAGAGCGGTGAGCACCGAGTACGAGGCGCTGACCCTTACCCGCGCGCACCGGCCGCAGGCGATCGCCGAGGCCGCCGCCGGGCGGACCCGTCGAGCCTGGCCGGACCGCGACCGGCCGCTGTTCGTCATCGCCGCCGACCACCCCGCGCGCGGTGCCCTCGGGGTACGGGACCGGCCGATGGCGATGGCCGGGCGCACCGACCTGTTGGACCGGCTGCGCGTCGCGCTGTCCCGGCCGGGTGTCGACGGGGTGCTCGGCACCCCGGACATCCTGGAGGACCTGCTGCTGCTCGGCGCGCTGGAGGACCGGCTGGCGATCGGCTCGATGAACCGGGGCGGCCTCTCCGGCGCCGCGTTCGAGCTGGACGACCGGTTCACCGCGTACGACGCCGACAGCATCGCCGCGATGGGCTACGACGGCGGCAAGATGCTGTGCCGGATCGACCCGGACGACCACGCCACCGCCTCCACCCTGCAGGCCTGCGCCCGTGCGGTCAGCGCGCTGGCCGCCCGCCGGATGGTGGCCCTGGTCGAGCCGATGTGGGTCGGGCGGGCCGGCGGCCGGGTCCACGTGGACCTGACGCCCGAGGCGGTGATCAAGAGTGTGAGTGTCGGGCAGGCGCTCGGCACGACCTCGGCGTACACCTGGTTGAAGCTGCCGGCGATCGACGAAATGGACCGGGTGATGGCGGCCACGACGCTGCCCGTGTTGCTGCTCGGCGGCGACCCGACCGAGGCGCCCGACGTGGTCTACGCCCGCTGGCAGCGGGCGTTGCGCCAGCCCGGTGTGCGGGGGCTGGTGGTCGGCCGGGCGCTGCTGTACCCGCCGGACGACGACGTGGCCGCCGCCGTCGACCTGGCCCACTCGCTGCTGCCGAGCAGGCAGGAAGCATGAGCTTGCACCTGAAGTGGGGGTTAACCGCCGGGGAGCCCTGGGCGTTGGAGGTGACCCCGGAACGGGCCGGCTGGACGTACGCGGGGCTACGGGTGCTCGACCTGCCTGCCGGCGGCGAGGTCACCTTCGCCACCGGAGAGGAGGAGATGCTGGTCCTGCCGCTGGCCGGCGCCGCCACCGTGCACTGTGCCGGGCGCCGGCTGGAGCTGGCCGGCCGCGCCTCGGTCTTCGCTGCGGTCACCGACTTCGCCTACCTGCCCCGCGACGCCACGGTCACGGTCCGCGGGCAGGGGCGGTTCGCCCTGCCGTCGGCCCGGGCCACCCGCCGGCTGCCGCCGCGCTACGGTCCGGCCGGGGACGTGCCGGTGGAGTTGCGCGGCGCCGGGCCGGCCAGCCGCCAGGTCAACAACTTCTGCGCCCCGGACGCCTTCGACTGCGACCGGCTGGTCGCCGTCGAGGTGCTCACCCCCGACGGCAACTGGTCGTCGTACCCACCGCACAAGCACGAGGACGACCGGGTCCACTCCGACGGCCGGGTCGAGGCCAGGCTGGAGGAGATCTACTACTTCGAGGTGGCCGGCGGGTCACCGGGAGACGGTGGCGGGCCGGTCGGCTACCAGCGGGTGTACGGCACCGATCGGCGGCCGATCGACGTGCTCGCCGAGGTGGGTACCGGCGACGTGGTGCTCGTCCCGTACGGCTACCACGGCCCGTCGATGGCCCCGCCCGGCTACCACCTCTACTACCTCAACGTGCTGGCCGGTCCCGGCCCGACCCGCACCATGGCGTGCGTGGACGACCCGCGACACGGCTGGATCCGCGGCAGCTGGGCCGGCCAGTCGGTCGACCCCCGGCTGCCGTTGACCCGAGCGGGAGGACGCTCATGCCCAGGCTGACGGTGGCGCAGGCCGTGGTGGCCTTCCTGGCCCGCCAGTGGTCCGAACGCGACGGGCAGCGCCGCCGGCTGATCCCGGCCTGCTTCGGCATCTTCGGCCACGGCAACGTCGCCGGCCTCGGCGAGGCCCTGGCCGGGGCCGCCGCGGCGGGCGTCGACCTGCCGTACCGGCTGTGCCGCAACGAGCAGGCGATGGTGCACACCGCGGCGGCATACGCCCGGACGACCGACCGGCTCAGCACCCTGGCCTGCACCACCTCCATCGGCCCGGGTGCCACCAACCTGGTCACCGGCGCCGCCGGGGCCACCATCAACCGGCTGCCGGTGCTGCTGCTGCCCGGTGACATCTTCGCCACCCGGCCGGCCAACCCG
>NZ_JBEYER010000123.1:5972-18842 GCF_040634005.1 Micromonospora sp. NPDC007271 | reverse complement strand
CTCCTACCACATCAGCGTGGACAACCTCGCCGACTGGATCGCCACCCGCGGCTACTCGGCCTCCTGACCCACCGACAAGGGCCGGCCCCCACCCGGGGCGGGCCCTTCGTCATCCCCACACCCGACCGACCCCCACCGAAGCCAGCCGCCCCCACCCGCGGGTCAGTGATCGCTGCCGGCCCCCACCGGCTGGGCCTCGACGGACGGCTCCGTCGACTGCAGCCGGTGGGCCCGGCGCCGCAGCCACCAGGTGCTGCCGAGACCGGCGAACACCGCGATGGCCAGCCCAGCCCAGGAGATGTCCTTGAGCCAGTGCTCGGCCGCGCGGCCGACGGTGAACAGCAGGTACGTCGTGCCGAAGGCCCAGACCAGGCCGCCGGCCGCGTTCGCCACCAGGAACCGGCGGTACGGCACGTGCAGCGCGCCGGCCAGGGGCCCGGCGAGGATCCGCAGCAGGGCCACGAACCGGCCGAAGAAGACCGCCCAGACGCCGTGCCGAGCGAAGCTCTGCTCGGCGCGGGCGATCTGTGCCGGGCCGAGGTGCCGGGGGAAGCGCCGGCCCAGCCGGGCGAGCAGGGGACGGCCGCCGCGGCGGCCCACCGCGTACCCGACGGAGTCGCCGATGATGGCACCGGCCGCGGCGGCGGTGGCCACCCACTCCGGCTGCACCACTCCGGCGGCGGCCAGCAGCGCCGAGCTGACCAGGACGATCTCGCCGGGCAGCGGAACGCCCATGCTCTCCACGCCGATCACCCCGGCGACGATCAGGTAGACCACGCCTGGGGGAAGCGCGGAGAGCCAGTGCTGCACCTCTACCACTGCCACCCCCTGCGATCCGACCTCGAACCCTACCTCGGGTCCGGCGTACCGACGGTCCGCTCATCCGGCAACCAGCCGGCCGGGGCCAGGAACTCCAGGCGGTTGCCGTGCGGGTCGTACGTGTGGAACCTTCGCATGCCGGGGATCTCTTCGTCACCCCAGGTGACCCGGTGGCCGGCGGCGGCGAGCCGGGCGGCGAGCACGTCGAGGTCGGGGCGGAGCAGGGCGGGGTGTGCCTTGCGGGCGGGCCGGAAGTCGTCTTCGACGCCGAGGTGCAGCTCCGCGTCGTACCCGGTGAACCAGCAACCACCGCGGGCGGCGAGGGCTGGCGGTTTGGGCTTCTCGACCAGGCCGAGCAGGCCGACGTAGAAGGCTCGGGACGCGTGCTCGGAGCCGCGCGGGCAGGCGAGCAGCACATGATGGATCATGGTGGGCACCTCCTCGTCCCAGACCCTGGCACGAGGTTGCACGGATAGCAAGACGGACGTACGGTTTTGTTGAGCGCCGGACGCAGGTAAGTGTCGCCTAACCACAGCAACACGCCGGCCGGTGCGACAGACTGCTCAGGACTACTCACGGTCGCTGGTGTGAAGGAGTACGACGTGGCGAGCCTCGACACCTTCGGTGCGAAGACCCAGCTACGCGTCGGAGACGCGAGCTACGAGATTTTCAAGATCGACAAGGTGGAGGGCCACGACCGGCTGCCCTACAGCTTGAAGATCCTGCTGGAGAACCTGCTGCGGACCGAGGACGGCGCGAACATCACCGCCGACCACATCCGGCAACTCGGCGCGTGGGACTCCACCGCCGAGCCGAGCGTGGAGATCCAGTTCACCCCGGCGCGGGTGCTGATGCAGGACTTCACCGGCGTGCCCTGCGTCGTCGACCTGGCCACCATGCGTGAGGCCGTCCGCGACCTCGGCGGCGACGCCACCAAGGTGAACCCGCTCGCCCCGGCCGAGCTGGTCATCGACCACTCCGTCATCGCCGACCTGTTCGGCCGCGAGGACGCCTTCCAGCGCAACGTCGAGCTGGAGTACGAGCGCAACAAGGAGCGCTACCAGTTCCTGCGCTGGGGCCAGACCGCGTTCAACGAGTTCAAGGTCGTCCCGCCGGGCACCGGCATCGTGCACCAGGTCAACATCGAGTACCTGGCCCGCACGATCATGGAGCGCAACGGCCAGGCGTACCCGGACACGGTGGTCGGCACCGACTCGCACACCACGATGGTCAACGGCCTGGGCGTGCTGGGTTGGGGCGTCGGCGGCATCGAAGCCGAGGCGGCGATGCTCGGCCAGCCGGTCAGCATGCTGATCCCGCGGGTCGTCGGCTTCAAGCTCGCAGGCGAGATGCCGGCCGGCACCACCGCCACCGACCTGGTGCTCACCATCACCGAGATGCTGCGCAAGCACGGGGTGGTCGGCAAGTTCGTCGAGTTCTACGGTCCGGGCGTGAGCGCGGTGCCGCTGGCCAACCGGGCCACCATCGGCAACATGTCCCCGGAGTACGGCTCCACCGTCGCCATCTTCCCGATCGACGCCGAGACCGTCCGTTACCTGGAGCTGACCGGCCGCGACCCGCAGCAGGTCGCGCTCGTGGAGGCGTACGCGAAGGAGCAGGGCCTCTGGCACGACCCGGCCCGCGAGCCGGAGTACTCCGAGCGGCTGGAGCTCGACCTGAGCACCATCGAGCCGTCCCTGGCCGGCCCGAAGCGCCCGCAGGACCGGGTGCCGCTGGGCAACGCGAAGACGCTGTTCCGCTCGGCGCTGACCGACTACGTGGCCGCCGACGAGACCGGCGGCGACCCGGCCCGCACGCCGGGGGTGCCGCAGCAGGAGACGCCGTTCGGCGTGCAGGGCCGCGCCGACGAGGCGAGCGCCGAGTCCTTCCCGGCCAGCGACTCCCCCGCCGCCGGCACCGTCGCCGATCCGGCCGACGAGCCGCGTGACCTGGTCAACGCCGCCAAGGGCTCCGGCGGCCGGGTCAGCAACCCGGTCCGGGTGACCGGCCCCGACGGCGTCGAGTACGAGCTGGACCACGGCGCCGTGGTGATCGCCGCGATCACCTCCTGCACCAACACCTCGAACCCGCAGGTCATGATCGGCGCCGCGCTGCTGGCCCGGAACGCGGTGGAGAAGGGCCTCTCCCGCAAGCCGTGGGTGAAGACCACCCTGGCCCCCGGCTCCAAGGTCGTCATGGACTACTACGACCGGGCCGGCCTCACCCCCTACCTGGAGAAGCTCGGCTTCAACCTGGTCGGCTACGGCTGCACCACCTGCATCGGCAACTCGGGCCCGCTGCCGGAGGAGGTCTCCGCCGCGGTCAACGAGGGCGACCTCGCCGTCGTGTCGGTGCTCTCCGGCAACCGCAACTTCGAGGGCCGGATCAACCCGGACGTCAAGATGAACTACCTGGCGTCCCCGCCGCTGGTGGTCGCGTACGCGCTCGCCGGCACCATGGACATCGACCTGGCCAACGAGCCGATCGGCGAGGACAGCCAGGGCAACCCGGTGTTCCTGCGGGACATCTGGCCGAACAGCGCCGAGATCCAGGACGTCATCGCCTCCGCGATCGGCGCCACCGGCTTCAGCTCCGCGTACGCCGACGTGTTCGCCGGTGACGAGCGCTGGCAGTCGCTGCCCACCCCGACCGGCGACACCTTCGCCTGGAACGCTGACTCCACCTACGTCCGCAAGCCCCCGTACTTCGAGGGCATGCGGCGCCTGCCGGCGCCTGTTTCCGACATCAGTGGGGCACGGGTGCTGGCCAAGCTGGGCGACTCGGTGACCACCGACCACATCTCCCCCGCCGGCTCGATCAAGGCGGACTCCCCCGCCGGGAAGTACCTTGCCGAGCACGGCGTGCCGCGGCACGAGTTCAACTCGTACGGTTCGCGCCGGGGCAACCACGAGGTGATGATCCGGGGCACCTTCGCCAACATCCGGCTGCGTAATCAGTTGGTGCCGGGCGTCGAGGGCGGCTTCACGGTCAACCACCTGACCGGCGAGCAGACCTCGATCTACGACGCCTCGATGGCGTACCAGGAGGCGGGTGTCCCCCTGGTCATCCTGGCCGGCAAGGAGTACGGCTCCGGCTCGTCCCGCGACTGGGCGGCCAAGGGCACCATGCTGCTCGGCGTCAAGGCGGTCATCGCCGAGTCGTACGAGCGGATCCACCGCTCGAACCTGATCGGCATGGGCGTCCTGCCGCTGCAGTTCCCGGTCGACACCGACGCCCAGTCGCTGGGGCTCACCGGCACGGAGACCTTCACCATCACCGGTGTCACCGCCCTGAACGACGGCGAGACCCCGCGTACGGTCAAGGTCACCACCGACACCGGCGTGGAGTTCGACGCCGTGGTCCGCATCGACACCCCGGGTGAGGCGGACTACTACCGGCACGGCGGCATCCTGCAGTACGTGCTGCGCCGCATGATCGGCAGCTGACGTCGTACCCGGACAGGGCCCCTTCCCGCGCTCGCGGGGAGGGGCCCTGCACCGTCGGGGGGTCAGCCGTCGGCGCGACGGCGCTGCTCGCGCAGCTTCATGGCGTGCTCCAGCAGCGTGATCAGCACCTCTTTGGCCGACTCCCGCTGCCGCGCGTCACAGAGCACCACCGGCACTCCCGGGTCGAGGTTGAGCGCCGTCTGCACCTCGTCGAGCCGGTGCCGCCGAGCCCCCTCGAAGCAGTTCACCGCCACCACGAACGGCGTGCCCCGCTCCTCGAAGTAGTCGATCGACGGGAAGCAGTCGGCCAGCCGCCGCGTGTCGGCAAGCACCACCGCGCCGAGCGCGCCGAGCGCCAACTCGTCCCAGACGAACCAGAAGCGGTCCTGGCCGGGCGTACCGAACAGGTAGAGCACCAGGTCGTCGCTGATGGTGATGCGACCGAAGTCCATCGCCACGGTGGTGGTCTGCTTCCCCTCCACCCCGGAGAGGTCGTCGACGCCGACCCCGGTCTCGGTCAGCACCTCCTCCGTCCGCAGCGGCCGCGTCTCGCTCACCGCGCCGACCAGGGTGGTCTTGCCGACGCCGAAGCCGCCGGCGATCAGGATCTTGATCGCGGTGGGCAGCGGGGCCGCTCCCGCCGGCCGCTCAGAGCGCCCGTAGTCCATTGATTACCGCCTCGAAAACACTGTCGTCGGGAAGGCCGGCGGGGGTCGCGCGCGGCTCACGGACCTGCACCAGGTGACGGGCCACCAGGTCACCGAGAAGGACCCGGACGGTGCCCACCGGCAGGTCGAGGTGGGCGGCGATCTCGGCCACGGACTGCATCCGCTGGCAGAGGCCGACGATCGCCAGGTGCTCCGGGCCCAGCCCGGACTCCGCGCTCACGTCCGCCCTGGTCGCGGTGACCAGGGAGATCAGGTCGAAGGTGCCGGTGACCGGGCGGGCCCGGCCGCCGGTCACCGCGTACGGGCGCACCACCGGACCCGCGTGGTCGTCCACCCACTCCTGTTCGGCGGACTCCGCCCGGCCGGTCATCGTGCCGGATTCTCGCCGCTGGAGGATTCCCGGGTCGGCGAGGCGACGAACCGGCCGACCCGGGTCACCAGCATCGCCATCTCGTACGCGATCAGGCCGACGTCGGCGTCCTCGGAGGCCAGCACGGCCAGGCAGGCGTTGCGCCCGGCCGCGGTGACGAAGAGGAACGACGACTGCATCTCGATGATGGTCTGCTGCACCTGGCCGCCGCCGAACCGCTTGCCCGCACCCCGGGCCAGGCTCTGGATGCCCGCCGCCATCGCCGCCAGGTGCTCGCCGTCGTCCCGGCTCAGCCCTCGCGACGAGGCCATCAGCAGGCCGTCAGTGGACAGCGCCACGGCGTGTTCCGCCTGCTTGACCCGGCCGACCAGGTCATCCAGCAACCACGTCAGGTCCGCGCTCGAAGCCGTCTTCTGCGCCACTCGTCGTCCTCTTCTCCCCCGGCTTTTGTCGCCGTACTCGTCTGGGGTCCGCCGCCACGGCGCACCCCTCAGGTCGCCTGCCCGTCGCCGGAGTCCGGTTCGTCGCCGGCTCCGTGCGCCCCGTCGAGCAGCCGCGCGGCGTCGGTCCGGCCGCGGCGGGTGCCGCTCTGGTAGGAGCTCATCATCCGGCGCACCTGCTCCGGCGGGCGCACCGCTTCGTCGTCGTCCTGCTCGGTGTCCGGATTGGACGGCTCCTGCCGCAGCTCCGGCGCGAGGCTCGCCTGGCGTACCCGCACGGGCAGGCCGAGGTCGGTCCGTGCCGGGGCGTCACCGGTCGTACTCACACGTTCCGCCGGAGTGTCCACGGTGGTGAGTTCCGCCGGCACGCCCGGCCGCTCAACCGTCGGCTGCCGTCGCCGGGTACGCGCCGGCAGCCCGGACGGGGTCAGCGCCGGCGCCTCGGCGCCGACCGGAGCCGCCGGCGGCTCCGGCGCGCTCGCGGGCTCGTCTCCGAACTGCGCCGCGCTGGCGGTCTCGGCCACCGCCACCGGGGCGGCCGGCCGTTCGACCGCCGGCTCGAACGGCCGGCCCGCCGCCGCACCGGCAGCCGCCGACCCGTTGTCGACCGGGGCGGTCCCGACGCCGGCCGGGAAGCCGCCCGAGGTGCCGGCCTCCGCCTCGTCGGCGGTGACCAGCTCGAGCGGGATCATCACCACGGCCGTCGTGCCGCCGTACGCGGATTCCTTGAGCTGCACCTTCACGCCATGCCGCTCGGTGAGCCGGCTGACCACATACAGGCCGAGCCGGGCGGCGTTGGCCAGGTTCAGCTCGGAACGGTCGACGATGCGGTGGTTCGCGGCGGCCAGATCCTCCTCGCTCATGCCGAGGCCCCGGTCCTCGATCTCGATGGCGAAGCCGTTCGCCACCATCTGCCCGCGCACCTCCACGGTGGTGTGCGGGGGCGAGAAGGAGAGGCCGTTCTCGATCAGCTCGGCCAGCAGGTGGATGACGTCACCGACGGCCCGGCCGGTCAGCGACACCGGCCCGATCGGCAGCACGTTCACCCGGGTGTAGTCCTCGACCTCGGCCACCGCGCCGCGGATGACGTCCACCATCGGCACGTTGCGCCGCCAGGAACGGCCGGGGGTGGAGCCGGAGAGGACGATCAGGTTCTCGGCGTTGCGCCGCATCCGGGTCGCCAGGTGGTCGACGCGGAACAGGTCCTCCAGTTCCTCGGCGTCGTGCTCGCGGCGTTCCATCGCGTCGAGCAGGGTGAGCTGGCGGTGGACCAGCGCCTGGGTCCGCCGGGCCAGGCTGAGGAAGACCTCGCGGACGTTGCGGCGCAGCTCGGCCTGCTCGACGGCGGTCCGGATGGCGGTCTCCTGCACGACGTTGAACGCCTTGCCCACCTGCCCGATCTCGTCGTCGCCGAACTCGAGCGGGGGCGCCTCCCGCGCGACGTCGACCTCCTCGCCCCGGCCCAGCCGCTCCACCACGCCGGGCAGCCGCTCGTTGGCCAGCCGGAACGCCGCCCCGCGGAGCCGTTCGAGCTGCCGGACGAGCGCACGGGCGGTGCTGATCGACACCACGACGGAGGCGATGACGGCGAGCAACCCGAGACCCGCGGCGAGCACCACCCGGACGATGACGCCGATGGCGACCGGGGTCGCCCGGGCCACGATGTCCTTGCCGCCGGCCAGGATGACCCCGCGCAGGTCCGTCATCGCCTGCTCGGCGGCGGCCTGCCAGGCCGGCGCCGATACCGGCGGCCGGACGTCGCTGCCCTTGGCTTTCAGGACCCGGTCCTGGAGGGCGCGCAGCCGCTGGAAGGAGTCGCCGTCGATCACCTGCTGGTACCGGGCCTGGTCGGTCGGGGCCAGGTTCTGCGCCGTCCGGTCGGCGAGGTACCACTGGGCACCCACGAGCCGGGCGAAGGTGGTCTGCTCGGCCATGGTGATCCGGTTGGCCGCCAGGGCACCGGTCAGCAGCGCGTCCTGCTGCGACAGCAGCTCGCGGGCCCGGTTCAGGTCGATCAGGGCGGCCGTGTCCCGGGCGATCTCCCGGTCGTCCAGACCACCGAGGGCGTCGAAGACGTCGAAGATGGCACCGACCGCCTCGTCGTACGCGGCCAGCGTCGCGGTCCGGTCGATGGTCTTGCGCCCCACCGCCTCGCGCACCCCACCGAGCTGCTCGACCTTCGTCCTGAGCTCGGCGATCCGCCGGACGAGCTGGTTGCTCGCCGGCAGCTCGGTGCGCCAGTCCTGAGCGGACTTCCACAGGACCGCGGCGGCCTCGTCGGTCCGCCGCTGCTGCACGGTCAGCTGCTGGAGCTGGCCCGGGTCGGACTGTCCCAGGTAGGACAGCGACAGCCGGCGCTCGTTCTGCAGCTGGAGCAGCAGCGGGTCGCTCGGCTCGAAAACCCGGGCGTTGAGCGTCTGGACGCCCAGCAGGTTGAAGCCGTCCCTTACGGTCACCCATGCCGCGAAGGCCCAGAGGGCGAAGAGCGACACGAGCAGGGCGACGATCTTCGTACGGATATTCGTACTGCGGGAACCCATCACAACTTCCTGGCCGGGTGTTCGGTCGCGTGCCCGAAGTCGTCGGCGATCCGATCGACTCCGGCGCACGCTAGCAGCGTCGCGAATTTGACTCAAGCGATCCTGATCATGACCGGTCGGAGGAAACCGGTCGGGCCCGAATCGCCGGGTCGCCACCCCACAGCGCCGCGCGCACCGCCGCACGTACGATCAACCCTGGTCGATAGAGGTCTTTGTCGTGCCACAACGGCGGTCCGTCGTCGCCCGGGTCGTCCAATTCGGACAGTCTATGCCGGCCGCGGGCGACGGCCGCGGCGACCTCCGCGTCGGCCGACCGGCCCGCGCCGAGCAGGGCCAGCACGGCGTACGCGGTCTCCTCCGCGGTGCCCGTCCACCGCCCCCACGAGCCGTCCGGCCGCTGGGCGGAGAGCAGCCAGTCGACGGCCCGGCCGACCGCGTCACGGGCCGCGCCGCCGCGGGCGTGATCGGCGAGGGCGAGCACCGCGCAGTAGGTGGCGTAGTGGGGCGAGGCGTGCCACCGGTCGGTCCACCGCCCGTCGGCCTCCTGCCCGGCGACCAGCCAGGCGGTCACCCGGTCCACGGCTGCCGTGACGCGGGGCTCGGCGGCCGGCCCGGCCAGCGTGACGTGGTGCCCGAGGGCCTCCAGCACGTGGGCGTTGGTGGTGATCGAAGCCCCGTCCTCCCCCGGCCAGGTGCAGAAGTGGACGCCGGTGTCATAGCTCCAGAGGCTGGCCGGGTCGACCGGGCGGCCGAGCCGGGCGAGGGCGTACAGGGTCACCGAGGTGGTGTCCGCGTCGGCGGGCAGCCCCGGCCCGGTGGCGGCGCCGGTCGGGCCGACGGCGGCCCGTAGCTCGGCCACCACCGCGGCGGGCACCGCCATCGGCACACCGGCCCGGGCCAGGATGCTCAGCACCCAGGCGCGCTCGAAGACGGCGATCGGGCTGGTGCAGGGCACCGGACCGGCCCGGCCGATCTCGCGCAGGTAGTCCACGGGTCCGCCGGACTCGCCGGGCCCCCCGAGCCAGGCGGCGGTCGCGGCCGGCGACGCCCCGATCGTCCCCGGGCCGGCGGGCGACACCCCGGCCGCCCGACGGGCCCACCCGCCGCCCACCTCGAGCGCGTGCGCCAGTTTCTCCGGCACCGGTCCGCCGGCGGCCAGCAGACCGCGTACCCGCTCCAGGCGACCGGGGTCCAGGCCGGCCGGCAGGGGCAGCCGGGGCCGGTCGCGCCACGCGGCCAGCCCGGCCGGCGGACCCTCCGGGCCGTTGAGCCGCTGGTCGATCGACTCGATCAGCGCCGGCACGATCAGGTCGGTGGCCGGCAGGTCGGGCAGGGCCGGCGCGGCCGGGTCACCGAGCCACGCCGCCACGAAACGCAGCCCCCGCTCGGCCGCGCCGGCCAGGTCGGCGGTGGTCGCCGGGCCCCGGTCGCCGCGGCTGAGCGCCGTCAGCAGGGCCTCGACGGCGCTCAGGCTCGGCACCAGCGCGTACCCCTGCGGGCCGCCCCAGCCGCCGTCGGCCCGCTGCCGGTCGAGCAACCACCCGATCCGTACGTCGTGGCCGGGCAGCCACGGCGCGAGGGCGAGCAGGCGGGCCGTCTCGTAGACGGACGGCGAGGTCTGTCCGAACGGGTCGTGTGCCATCGCCGCGATCAGATCCCGGACCCGGTCGGCGCCGGACCGGCCCGGATGGACGGCCACCGGACGGTTGGCGACCACACTCATCGCGTACCCCAGAAGTCGGTGAGACGGTAGAAGCCGCTGGTGAAGCCGAGCTGCCGGGACAGGTAGTCGGCCTCCCGCGGGCAGCTGGGCCGCAGCTCGGCCAGCAGGCGCCGGCAGTGGTCGAGCTGTGTCGCCAGCCGCCGGTCGATCTCCGCGCGGTCGTCCACCAGCATGATCGCGTTCAGGTCACCCCACTCGCGGTCGCGCTGGTACGTGCCGAGGTCGTTGACCAGCCGCAGGGCCCGCTGCACCTCGTCGCTGACCGTCATGAGCCGGGGCAGGTGGCGGTGGCTGTCGGGGGATCCGGTGTGGATCCAGTGCGCGACGTTGACCACCGTGGCGGCGAGGTTGTCGGCGTTGTCCAGGTACCCGTCCAGGGTGGGCCGGGGTGCGTTCCCGGTCTTCCACTCCCACTCGCGGGCCATCGCGGCCAGGGTGCGGTCGATCTCGTCCCGCCACAGCCCCCGCAGCCCGGCGAAGGCCGGGTCGGCGGCGAGGTCGTCGCGCAGGTCGGCGAGAAAACGCCCCAGCGGGTCGTCGACCGTGGCGCCGTCGGCCACCGCCAGGCACGTCTTCGCGACGAGGTCGATCTCCGACCGGGACGTCGCCAGGTGGTCGACCTGCCAGTCGACCGCGAAGCCCCAGAGCACCGCGCGGTTGGTGAGCGCCAACTCCTCGGCGGTGCACCACGGCGCGCTGAACGCCATGGCCAGCGCGATGCTGCTGAACAGCGTCGCGTCGAAGGGCCGGCTCGGAAAGAGATCGGGGTACGCGGCGGCCCGCCGTTGCAGGTCCCGCTGGCCCCGGGCGGCGAGCGCGCAGATGCGGCCCTGCTCGGCGGCCTCGGCGAGCTGCCCGCCGTCAGGTTGTCGCGCCGCGCCGCCTCCGACGGGAGTGCCGGTCATGCCCGCGCCGTCCCGGCCGAGGACGCCAGCAGCGTCAGCTCGACCCGTTGACGCGGCCGTAGCGCCGCGGCCAGGCGCAGGCCGGGCACCCCCGGGCGGCGCAGCCGGAAGCGGTAGCGGCTGAGCATGGTGGCGAGGATGAGCTGCGCCTCCAGGTAGAACAGGTACATCCCGAGGCACTGGTGCGGGCCACCGCCGAACGGGAAGTGGGCGTACCGGTGCCGGGCGCGGACCCGCTCCGGCCGGAACCGCTCGGGGTCGAACTCGTCCGGCCGCTCCCAGAACTGCGCCATCCGCTGGGTGATCAGCGGGCTGGCCACCACGGTCGCCCCGGCCTCGATCGGTACGCCGTCGATGACGTCCGCGGCGACCGCCCGGCGTGGGATGATCCAGCCGATCGGGTACAGCCGCAGCAGCTCGTCCAGGACCATCCTGGTGTAGGTCAGCTGGGTCAGGTGCTCACGACGGACCGGTCCGCCGCCCACCACCCGGTCGATCTCGGCGTAGAGCCGGTCGGCGACGTCGGGGCGCTGCTCCAGGTGCGGCCAGAACCAGGTGAGCACGT
The DNA here is from genome assembly GCF_040634005.1 of Micromonospora sp. NPDC007271. Lineage (NCBI taxonomy): Bacteria > Bacillati > Actinomycetota > Actinomycetes > Micromonosporales > Micromonosporaceae > Micromonospora > Micromonospora sp. NPDC007271. Next base: position 7,366 of record NZ_JBEYER010000123.1, on the reverse strand, counting down.
TGATGGTGGTCTCCGTGGTCGCCGCGAACATCGCCACCGTGTCATTGCGGACCTGCTGCTCGTCGAGCTGCCGGCCGTCGTCGGTCCGGGCCCGCCACAGGGTGGAGATGATGTCGTCGCCGTCGTCGGCGACCGCCCGGGTCGCCCGGACGACCGGCACCAGCACGTCGTCGACGATGCGCTTCGCCCGGCGGAACGGACGGTCACCCGGCATCGGCAACGACAGCGGGGCGAACGGCACGATGATCCGGGGGATCACCGCGGTGGCGATCACGTCCTGGGCGTCGACCACCCGCATCGCGTCCGACACGGAGATCTTGTCGGCGAAGAGCACCCGCATGATCGCGCGGCAGACGATGCGCGTCTGCTCGACGCCGATGTCGACGGTGTGGCCGGCGCGCGACGGCTGGTCCAGCTCGTCCACCGCGTCGCGGACGGCCTCGGCCATCCCGTCGATCAGCGCCTCCACCCGTTTGGCGGTGAACATCGGCTGGAGCATCCGGCGGCTCGCCGACCAGATCCGGCCCTCACCGAGGATCCCCTCGCCGAACAGCCGCTTGACGGGGCGCCAGAACAGCCCGTCGCCCGCCCGTTCGTAGTTGTCCGCCCGGTCGCGCAGGACGTGCTGCACGTGTCGGGGGTGGGTGACCAGGTAGGGCCGGAACGACCCGAGGTTGATCCGGACGATCGATCCTGCCGTCCGGTTGCCGACGTCGATCAGCGCGCGGGCCGGGTCGCGGAGCATGCCCGGCAGGATCTGACGCAGCGGCACGGTGCGGAGCTGCCCCGCGGATTCGGCAGCGGGATGTGGATGGTCCACCTGACGCTTTCCCCCCTGGGTCTACTCGGTGTGGCGATACCGTCATGACCCGTTACCTTGCCGCCCGAGCATGCCAGCCGAAGCGGCGGATCAAAAGAGCAAAGAGGAAAACATCTCACGCAGCAAAATTCCCGCTGTCGAAAATGGAGCGCGTACGCATCCCGTCGGCCACAAGGGTTCCTGAGCCGACGCGCCCGGCCGGCAGCGTCCACCATGGCCGGACCGGCCAGCCGGGCCTGCCAGGTGAGCGGCCGGGACCAGTCCCGGTCGGGGCGCTGCCGCCAGGCGACCGGCCAGGGCAGCACCAGCGGGCCCAGGCATCCACCACGTCCACGATCAGCGCGCGCCCAGCGGCCGGCCCATCGAGCAGCTCCTGCCCTCCCGGTCACCTCGGCCGGCTCGTCTCGGACGCCGGCCAGCTCCGCCGCGTACCGTTGGGCGCGAGGCCGGCCAGGTCGGCCGCGGGTGGGCGGCGCCTCGCCGGGGCGGTACACCGGCAGGCCGGGCAGCGCCGTGATGGCCGGGGCGGTACACCGGCAGGCCGGGCAGCGCCGTGATGGCCGGGGCGGTACAC
>NZ_JBEYER010000123.1:0-5872 GCF_040634005.1 Micromonospora sp. NPDC007271 | reverse complement strand
CGGCAGGCCGGGCAGCGCCGTGATGGCCGGCGCGCCAGGCGGCGGAACGGGGAGGGCCGTGCCAGGCGCCGGAGGATCCGGAGCGCGACCGGCGGCGGGGAACGCGGGCGCGGCACCGCCCCCTGTGCCAAGCTTCGGGCATGGACGACAAGACCATCCTGAACCGGATCACCGAACTCGTCGACGAGGAGCACCGGCTGCGCGCGGCGGCCCAGGAGAACGAGGCCGGCACGGACGACGCGGCCCGGGAACGGCTCCGGGCGCTGGAGGAGTCTCTCGACCAGTGCTGGGACCTGCTGCGCCGCCGGCGGGCGGCCCGCCAGGCACACGGCGACCCGGACGCGCAGGGCGAGCGCCCCCTGCCGGAGGTCGAGCGCTACCTCCAGTGATCCCCGGGTCCCGCGCCCGAGGACCGGGCGGCACCCGGCCCGCAGTGACCCGGGCCGGTGGAGCCATCGCCGGCAGGCCGGCGGGCGGCGCCCCGGGCGGGTGGTGACCCACCCGGGACGCGGTGCGCTCAGCGGATGCCCGCCTCCCGCAGCAGCAGCCCGGTCAGCTCGGCCGGGTCGGCGTCCCCGGCGGGCAGCCCCCGGGCGGTGAACCAGGTGCCCACCACCCGGACGTCCCGGGCCAGGAACTCCGGGCCCTGCGGGTTGGCCACCACGTCGACCACCTGCGGAAGGTCGATCATGACCAGCCGCCCCCGGTGCACCAGCAGGTTGTACGGCGACAGGTCGCCGTGCGCGTACCCCGCCCGGGCCAGCACGACCAGCGCGTCGACCAGCTGCTCCCACAGGTCGCGCAGCTCGGCGCCGGCGGGCCGGAGCTGGGCCAGCCGCGGCGCCGCCTGCCCCTCCTCGGCGTCCCCGACGAACTCCAGCATCAGCTCGGTGCCGAGCAGCTGCACCGGGTACGGCACGGCGATCCGCCCGGAGTCGGCGCCGATCTCCCAGAGCCGGGCGAGGGCGGCGAACTCGGCGGCGGCCCACTGCCCGGCGATCATCTGCCGGCCGAACGCGGTCCGGCCGGCCATCGCCCGGTTCTCGCGGGACCGACGGACCCGGCGCCCCTCCAGGTAGCCGGCGTCGCGATGGAAGAGCCGGTGCTGGGCGTCCCGGTAGCGCTTGGCCGCCAGCAGGCAGGACCGGTCGGTGTCCGGCACGGCCCGGCGAACCAGGTGGACGTCCGCCTCCTTGCCGGTCTTCAGCACCCCGAGTTCGGTGTCCCTGGCGGCCAGCTCCGTGACCAGCCACCCCGGGTGGGGCTCGGGCCCGTGCACGGCCTCGTCCCAGGAGGACCAGCTGTCCTCGGGGTCGGGCTCGTCGTCGGGCTCGGCGAGGACCGGCTCGGGGTGCCGGCCGCGCTTCAGGAGATACGGTTCGTCGTCGTCGAAGCGGCTCTTGCCGCGGCCACGGCGCTGCGGCGCCGGGAAGTCGTGGTCACACACGGGTGGGTTGATCCTTCGATCGAGGCTGGTGGAGGCAGGCGGAACGACCCTGCAAAGACGGCCATGACCGACCTCCTCTCCTCGACCGGGCTCCCCCGGCTGCGCCCTCGCGCGGCCCCATGCTCATCGCCGGGCGCCAGCGGGTCAACCGAATTAACCAGCCCCGCAGCGCGATCCGGCCCCGGGGCGCGATCCCCGGGGCGCGATCCCCGGCGCGTGGTCACCCGGCCAGCACCGCGGCCACCGCGGCGATGAACCCGTCGGCGGTACGGGTCGGCGCGAACCGGGAGTCCGACCAGCGGCGTCCCCGGTGCAGCCACACACTGGGCAACCCGACCGCGCTCGCCCCGCCGATGTCCGCCTCCGGGCTGTCGCCGATCACCCAGGCACCGCGCAGCGGCATCCGGGACCGCTGGGCGGCGAGCGCGAAGATCCTCGGGTTGGGCTTGCTGACCCCCGCCTCCTCGGAAATCACCCAGTCGGCGACGTACCGGTCCAGGCCGGTACGGCGGATCTTCGCCTCCTGCTGGCGTACCCCGCCGTTGGTGACCACCACCGGCATCCACCCGGCGTCGTCGGCGATCCGCAGGGCGCAGGCGATCAGCGGATCCAGCCGGGTCTTCGCCACCACCCCGTCGTGCAGCTCCTCGACCAGGTCGATGGCGCGCACGCCGAGCTGGTACCGGTTCCGGATGGCGTCCGCGACGTCCCACCGGTCGGTCAGCCCGTCCGCGTCGATGGACAGCAGCCAGTCGATGTCGGCGGGCGGCGCGCCGATGCTGTCCAGGAAGCGCTCGCCCCAGGCGCGGAACGGCCCGTCCCGGTCCAGCAGAGTGTTGTCCAGATCGAGCAGGAGCAACGGCACTCGGGCACCTTACGGGACAGCGCGCGCCACCGACAGACCCCGCGGCCCGGGGCTGTCAGGCGGGCAGCGCGGCCCGGGGCAGCCCGGGATCGGCGGGGCGGTCGGCGAGCATGGTGTGCGCCGCCCGGGTGGCCGCGAGCGCGGCCGGGTCGAGCGTCGCCACCAGCACGTCCTCCCCGGTGTTCGCGCCCCGGGCCAGCGGTCGCCCCTCCGGGTCGTACACCGCGGCGCCGCCGTTGAACCGCCACGGATCCGCGCCGTCGACGGCGTTCGCGAAGACGACGTACATCGTGTTGTCCAGGGCCCGGGCGGCGTAGTAGAGGTCCCGCCGGTGCTCGGAGCCGGCCAGGTAGCCGCTCGGGCAGAGATAGCCGTGCGCGCCGTCGGCGGCGGCGGCCCGCCCGTGCTCGGGGAAGCAGCCGTCGTAGCAGATCCCGAGCCCGAGGCGCCAGTCGTCGACCAGCAGCGTGGCGCCACGCCGGCCCGGGTCGAACAGCTCGCGCTCGCCGCTCCAGAGCTGCTGCTTGTCGTACGCCGCCCGCACCGCGCCGGCCGGGTCGACCACCAGCGCGGAGATGGTGCGCCGCCCGTCGGGGTGCCGGACCGCGGCACCCACCACCACCGTGGCCCCGCCGTCCCGGGCGGCCCGCCGTAGCGGGTCCAGCCGCGGGTCGGCCACCCGGCCGGCGCCGTCGGCGGCCACGTCGGTGCCGGTCGGGTCGGCCGCGAGGGTCGGCGGGTGGTACGCCGGCAGGAACAGCTCCGGCAGCACGACGACCCGGGCACCGGCGGCCTGGCCGACGAGGCGCGCGGCGGTGGCGGCGTTGCCGGCGACGTCGCCGGGCACCGGCTCGGCCTGCACGGCGGCGACGGTCAACGGGCGGGCGGGAAGGGGGGCGGCCTGGCTCACCGGCCGATGGTACCCGCCGCGCGGCCCGCTGCTGATCATGCGAACGCGCACCTCAAGCCGTACGTACGGTTTGCGTCTACGGGGGCCGCCTGCGACGATCGGTGCGTGCCCAGAGTAAGCCAGGACCAACTCGACGCGCGCCGGCAGGAGATCCTCGCCGCCGCGCGGGCGTGTTTCGCCCGGCACGGCTACGAGGGTGCCACCGTCCGGCGTCTCGAAGAAGCCACCGGGCTCTCCCGCGGCGCGATCTTCCACCACTTCCGTGACAAGGAGTCGCTCTTCCTCGCCGTCGCCGAGGACGACGCGGCCGTCATGGTGGAGACCGTCGCCCGCAACGGCCTGGTCCAGGTGATGCGGGACCTGCTCGCCCGGGCCCTCTCGCCGGACACCACGGGCTGGCTCGGCAGCCAGCTGGAGGTGTCCCGGCGGCTGCGTACCGACCCGGCGTTCGCCAAGCGCTGGGCGGAACGCTCCGCGGCCATTGCCGAGGCCACCCGCGAGCGGCTGGTCCGCCAGCGGGAGGCCGGGGTGCTCCGCGACGACGTGCCGATCGACGTGCTGGCCCAGTTCCTGGAGCTGGCGTACGACGGGCTGGTGCTGCATCTGGCGATGGGGCGCCCGGCCGGCGACCTGGGCCGGGTGCTCGACCTGGTCGAGGAGGCGGTGCGCCGCCACTGACCCGCCCGGTCCCTCCGCTGCCCAGCCGGGCGGGTCTCAGTCTGGTAACTCGGCCAGGGGGGCATGATCCCCCCTGGCCGGGCTGCTCCACAATGGGGCTTCGCTACCCCTCGCGTAACAGGAGCGCGCCATGACGGTGCTGGCGTCGGGTGACACCTGGGGCATCCCAGGACCGACATTCCTCGCGGTCTACATCACGGCGGCGGCCGTGATCCTCCTTGTCTGCGGAGTCCACCGCCACCTGGTCCGCCGCGGGCGAACCTCGAAGGAACCGGTGGACGCCGAGTCGGCGGCCTACCTCAGCGGCGGTGCGCAGCTGGCGATCTGGACCGCGCTCGCCGGGATGCGCCGGGCGGGCGTGGTCGGCGTGCGCGCCGGCGGGCGGCTGGCCGCGACGGGATATACGAGCACCGGGATGACCGCCCTCGAGCAGGCCCTCCACTGGGCTGCCGCACAGGGAGCACGCGCCCGCGACCTGCCCACCGACCGGCGGGTCGCCGATGCGTTGGCCGGGCTACGCGAGCGCCTCGAACGGCAGGGGCTGCTCGTCGGCCGGGGGCAGCGCCAGTTCGCGCGGGCCGGGGTGCTGGTCCTGTCGGTGCTGCTGCTGATCGGTCTGGTCCGGGTCGTGGCGGGGCTGTCGGCCGGTCGCCCGACGGGATATCTGATCCTCAGCGTGCTGGCACTCGCCCTGCCGCTGATCGCGCTGTGGCGACCGCCGACCGAAACGCGTGCCGGGCACCTCGCCCTGAAGGGACTACGGGAGAAGCACAAGTACCTCTCCCCCAGCGCCCGCCCCGCGTACACCACCTACGGCAGCGCGGAGGCCGCGATGGGGGTGGCGCTCTTCGGCACCGCGTCGCTCTGGGTGCTCGACGCGAAGTTCGCCCAACAGGCCCAGGCCAAGTACCAGGCGGTGGCGAGCAGCGCCAGCTCCTCCGGCTACAGCGGCTCGTCCGGCGGCGGGGGCGGCTCCTGTGGCAGCGGGGGCAGCTCCTGCGGGGGCGGCGGCGGCTGCGGTGGTGGTGGGTGCGGCGGATGACCTCCCGACGCCGACGGGTGCCAGGATGACCCCACCCTCCCCCGGGCCGTACGGGATCGGCATCGGCTGGCGGCCGGAGATCGCCGGTTTCGTGGCCGGCCTGCCCGGGCTGCGCTTCGTCGAGGTGGTGGCCGAGGCCCTCGCCCCGGCCGGGCCGCTCCCGCACGGCCTCGCCGAGCTGCGCGAGGGCGGCATCACCGTCGTACCCCACGGCGTGCGGCTCTCCCTCGGCGGCGCGGAACCGGTCGACCCCGCCCGGGTGGCCCACCTGGCCGGGGTGGCCGCCGCGGTGAACGCGCCACTGGTCAGCGAGCACATCGCGTTCGTCCGGGCCGGCGGCCTGGAGGCCGGCCACCTGCTGCCGCTGCCGCGCAGCCGGGAGGCGGTCGCCGCGATGGTGGCGAACGTCCGGCGGACGCAGGCGGAGCTGCCGGTGCCGCTCGCGCTGGAGCCGATCGCCGCACTGTTCGACTGGCCCGACGACGAGCTGGACGAGGCCGCTTTCCTCACCGAGATCCTCGACGCGACCGGGGCGCTGCTGCTGCTCGACGTCGCCAACCTGCACGCCAACGCGCGCAACCGCGGCGGCGATCCCCGGGCGCTGCTGGACCGGCTGCCGCTGGACCGGATCGCCTACGCGCACGTGGCCGGCGGCGCCGAGCAGGGCGGCTTCTACCACGACACGCACACCGACCCGATCCCCGCCGCGGTGCTCGACCTGGTCCGCGAGCTGTGCGCCCGCCGTCGTCCGCCGGCGCTGCTGCTGGAACGTGACGGCCACTACCCGCCCGCCGCCGAGCTGCGCGGCGAGCTGGACGCCCTCGCCGCCGCATCCGGCTTCCCGGCGGTCACGTGACCGGCCCCGGCACCGGCGGCCCGCGAGCCGTTCGGCATCGGCGCGTTTGATCGGCTCGCCGGCAAGCGGCGAGA
>NZ_JBEYER010000122.1:0-19186 GCF_040634005.1 Micromonospora sp. NPDC007271 | reverse complement strand
GCCGAAACCGCCGCGCGGCACCTCGCGGGGCTCGGTCTCCTCGGTGAAGACGGCGCCGCCAGGTGGCTGCGGCCGCCAACCCGTACGCCAGGTGCGGCACGATGTCCGACAGCCAGTCGACCCGGCGCCAGGTTCGGGGGTCGGTCACCCCCAGCGCGGCCATCGACCCGTCGGAGGATGCCATGACCCCGCCGCCGAGCAGTCCCGCGGCAACCGGCAGGGGGATGCGCCGGCGGGCGGCCAGCACCCCGAAGACGGCCCCGGCGGCGATGCCGATGCCGTAGCCGAGCACCGGTCCGAGGCCCGATTTGCGGTTCGTGGCCTTCTCCTGCGGGCCCAGGTCGACGTGCGCGGCGTGGGCCAGCCGGCCGACCGTCTCCTCCGGGGTGCTGCTCGCCGGCCGGGCCCGGGTGGCCATGTCCAGAAAACTGACGATGTTCAACGCGGCGCTGCCGACGGCGCCGGCGATGGCGCCGTCGACCACGGGCGCGGCCCTCACTTCGGGTCGCCCGGTTCGCGCTCGCCCTTGGGGCCGAACGTCCGGTCTCCCCGCACGACGCCCCGCTGGCCGCGGTCGTCCTGGAGGATCCGGTTCGCGACCTGGTTCGCCTCCTGGTCGGCGGCCCGCCCGGAATTCTCGATCAGATCGCGCAGCCGTGCCCGTTCCTTGTCGTACGCGTTGCTGCCCGGCCGTGGTCCTGGCATCCCTGCCTCCTCCGGTCGCTGTGGCTCCGTGGACCGTCTACCCGCCCGGGACGGCGCCAACCGTTCAGCCGGGGGAGCGGACCACGGCAACCGGACAGTCCGCGTGGTGCAGGACACCCTGGCTCACCGACCCCAGCAGCAGCCCGCTCAGCTCGCCCCGGCCCCGACCACCGACGACCACCAGCTGGGCGGTGCGGGCGGCCTCGGTCAGCACACCGACGGGCCGGCCGTGCACCACCTCCCGGGTCAGCGGCACCTGCGGATGGCGGTCGGCCAGCCCGGTGAGCGAGTTGGCCAGGATCCGGTCCTCCTCGTCGCGCAGCAGGCCTTCCTCGTAGACCAGCGGTTGCATGTCGCCGGGGCCGCTGGAGGTGGGGTGGGTGTAGGCGTGCACGGCGTGCAGCCGGGCGCCCCGGAGCGCCGCTTCCTCGGCGGCGAACTCGACCGCGGCCTGCGACGGCGCGGAGCCGTCCACGCCGACGACCACCGGGCCGGCGGTCCGGTGCGCCCCGCGGGCCACCAGCACCGGGCAGTCGGCGTGGGCGGCCACCTGGATGGCCACCGAGCCGATCACCAGCGCGGCGAAACCGCCGAGGCCGCGGTCGCCGAGCACGATCATCGTGGCGGTGGGGGATTCGCCGAGCAGCACCGCCGCGGCCTCCCCGTCGATGATCTCCCCGGAGACCCGCACGCCGGGCGCGGCCGACTCCGCCTCGGCGACCGCCTCGGCGACCAGTTCCTCGGCCTGATGGCGCAGCCCGGCGCCGGGTGGTGCGCTGGGCGGCGGTGAGACGGGTACGCGCAGCAGCGGCCAGATGAACCCGTGCACCACCCGCAGCGGCCGGTGCCGTCGGGCTGCCTCGGCCGCCGCGAGGCGTACGGCCCGCAGCGCCGGCTCCGAGCCGTCCACGCCGACCACCACCGCCGCGCCGTTCGCCGAGTTCACCGCTGCACCTCCTGGCCGCCGAGGCCCGCGCCGCCAGTATCGCGGCCGGCGGGGTGTCGCCGGGCCGATACCGCGCCAGCCGGCCCCTGGGTACGCTGTCGGCCACCCGCCCCAGGAAGGGAGCCTCGTCGATGGCCGAGCCCGAGCAGCCGAGCACCGCACGCATGATCGACTACTGGCTCGGCGGCGAGCACCACTTCCCGGTGGACGTGGCCGCGGCCCACGCCTTCGAGGGCGCGTACGGGCCGTGCGCGGTGATCTTCCGCGCGCTGCGGGACTTCCTCGGCCGGGCGGTCCGGTCGATCGCCGATGCCGGGGTGGACGGCTTCCTGGTCTTCGGCGCGGGCGTGCCGACCCGGGGCAACGTGCACGAGGTGGCCCCGGACGCCACCGTCCTCTACACCGACGTCGACCCGGTGACCATCCGGCTCGGCCAGCGCCTGCTGGCCGGCAGCGACCGGGCCGGGTACGGCTTCGGTGACGCCACCGACATCGGCACGATCGACCCGGCCCAGCTGCACCGCTTCGTACCGGGGTGGGGGCGCAGGCCGGTCGGGGTGGTCTTCCTCGGGTTGGCCGCGTTCCTGGACGACGCCACCCTGGCGCGCACCCTCGACGAGCTGTACGAGGCGGTGGCGCCGGGCAGCTTCCTGGCGGTCGACTTCGACAGCGAGGAGCTGGCCGCGTACCCGGAGGCGCTGGCGATGATGGGGCCGGCGTTCCGGATGCGCCCGCCCGCGGCGTTCGCGCCGCTGCTCGGTCGTTGGCAGCCCACGGTGGACGGTGTCGTACCGGTCGCGCGGTGGCGTCCGGAGGGCGAGCCCGACCTGGTGCCGGACGCCTTCTACGGCGCGCTGGCGACGAAGGCCGCCGGCTGACCGTCGGCTCCACCCGGCGGCGGCGTGGCCCGTCGCCCGTCCGGCGCCGGTACCGGGCGTCCGGCACTCGGGGTTCCTTCGTATGATGCTTGCCGCATAGCAATAGTCGTCATCGGAGGATGAGCATGCCGGATGCGCCCGGACAGGTGGCGCGCGCGCTGCGCGCGGCACCGCCCGACCAGTTGGCGGAGGCCGCCGACCGGGCGATCCGTCGGGCGCTCGACGCCTCCCGGACCGAGGTGTTCATCGCCGACTACCGCTCCACCGGGCTCTGGCCGGTGCTGGACCCGGACCTGCCCGACGGCGACTTCCTCGCCTGCCAGGGTGTCGCGCAGCGCTGTTTCAGCAGCCAGCAGCCGGTGCTGGACGGCGGTGCCGACACCCGCTGCCGGGTCTACCTGCCGTTGTCGGTGTGGGGTGAGCGGCTCGGGGTGCTGATGGTCGAGCTGGCGGCCACGCCTGACGCGACGACCGTCGAGGCGGCCCGGGACGTCGCGGGTGAGCTGGCGGTGGCGCTGCGCGCGGCCGACCGGGAGACGGACCGCTACCGGCGCGCCCGCCGACGGGAGCGGCTCAGCATGGCCGCCGAGATGCAGTGGGACCTGCTGCCCGGTCGCAGTGTCGCGCACGGTGCCTTCCTGCTCGCCGGGCAGCTCGAGCCGGCGTACACGGTGGGCGGTGACCACTTCGACTGGTCCGTGGACGGGGACCGGCTCACCGTCACGGTGCTCAACGGCACCGGCAGCGGCCTGACGGCGTCCCTGCTCACCGCGGTGACGGTCAACGCGATGCGCAATGCGCGCCGCTCCGGCGGGAGTCTGGTGGAGCAGGCCGAGCTGGCCTCGGACACGATCTTCTACCAGCACCGGGGCAGCCGGCACGTGGCCACGCTGCTGCTGGAGCTGGACACCCGGCGCGGCGTGGTGAAGGCGGTCGACGCGGGCTCGCCGCACGTGCTGCGGCTGCGCGGCGGCACGGTCGCCCCGATCGTTCTGGAGCAGCAACTGCCCCTGGGCATGTTCGCCGAGACCCGGTACGACGTGCAGGAGTTCACGGTGGAACCGGGGGACCGGCTCTTCGTGGTCAGCGACGGCGTGTACGAGGCGGAGCCGGCTGGCCAGGAGCCCTACGGGGAACGGGCCATGGCGAGATCCATGCGGTCCACTCGGTTGCAGCCGGCGGCCGAAGCAGTTGGTACGGTGATGCGCGAACTGCACGCGTACCACGCCGACGCGGACCTCCGCGACGACGCGGTCGTCGTCTGCCTGGACTGGCGCGGTTTCAGCCCTCCGGACAACGCTGGCGGGCAGTGACCGGACCGGTGGGGCGAACACGAGCGGGACATCGCAGGGGGACAGCGGGTGGAGCGACCTCCGAATCTCGCCGCGGCCATTGACGCGGCTGCCGAGGCGCTCATCGCTGTGCTCGACTCGGCCTCGTCCCGGCCCGCCGTCCCCGTCTCCCCGACGCAGCTGCGGGTGCTGTCGCTGATCGTGTCGCACCCGAACAGCAACGTGAACCGGCTGGCCGAGCTGCTGGACGTCGTACCGTCGTCGGCGAGCCGGCTCTGCGACCGGCTGGAGGCGGTCGGCTTGCTGCGCCGGGTGGCCGATCCCCGGGACCGGCGCGAGGTGCGGTTGCTGCCCACCGCGGCGGCCGAGACCCTGCTGCGGGAGCTGCAGGAGCGGCGGCACCAGGCGGTCCAGGCGGTGCTGGACCGGATGCCCCACCGGGCCCAGCACGAGCTGCTGCTGGCCCTGGTGGCGTTCGGTCAGGCGGCGGCGCTGGGAGCCGCGCCGGCCGGCACCGACTCCACCGTCGTCCGCACGGCCTGACCAGGGCCGCGCCGACCCGCACACCGACGCCCAGCCGCGTCCCGACCTCGGCGCTCAGCTCAACGTCACCGAGGTCCCGCCACCGCCTTGTCCTCCGCGCCTTCTTCGGCCGGCGCCGGGAACGGCGCCGGCCGCGATATCCGCTGGCGGGCCCGACGCCCCGGCGGTGAAGATCGCGGCATGCGGGTCTTCCTGGAAACCGAGCGGATCGTGCTGCGCCCGTTTACCGCCGACGACGTCGACCACCTCTTCGCACTGGACAACGACCCCGAGGTCATGCGCTTCATCAACGGCGGCGAGCCGACCAGCCGCGAGACGATCCGGACGCGCACCCTGCCCCGGTTGTTGCACGACTACCCGGGTTTCGGCGCCCGCGGCTACTGGGCGGCCGAGGAGAAGACCAGCGCGGCGTTCCTGGGCTGGTTCGAGTTCCGCCCCTTGGACGAGCACAACGCCGCCGTGGTCGAACTCGGCTACCGGCTGAACCGGGCCGCCTGGGGCAAGGGGTATGCCACCGAGGGATCGCGGGCCCTGATCAGCAAGGGGTTCACCGACCTCGGGGTGGAAAGGATCACCGCGAACACCATGGCGGTCAACACCCGGTCCCGGCGGGTGATGGAGAAGGCGGGCCTGACGTTTCTGCGGACCTTCACCGGAGACTGGCCCCAGCCGATCGAAGGCTCCGAGCACGGCGAAGTCGAGTACGACCTCACCCGGACCGACTGGGAACAGCGCCGGTAACGGCCAACCCCGCCGAAGCAACGGTGGGCGGGGCTGTCGGAACCTAGCGTCCTAGGACGCACTAGAGTCTGTGCAGGGCCGCACAGAGGCCCGGGACGAAACAGCCACGAGAGCACGCGCCGGGGCAGGCCGCAGCGGCCCGATATAGTGGCACCGCAACTGGCTGGCCCATGATCGACGCGATCGTGGGCCGCATCGGGGAGGTCCCAGCCCGGGATCGCACGGGGCGCCGGCGCTGACCGGCCGGCAACGCGCACGTCCTCCAGGAGCAGCGGCCGATCGCGGTCGGCTCCGGACCGTGCTGCGAAGGGAGGAATCGGTGTCGGGTCGGCCGGCTCCAGGGGAGCATCCGGCTTCCGGCGGTACGACGGTCGTGGGCGACCGCGTCCTCACCCTGCCGAACATGATCAGTTTTGTCCGGCTCGTCGGCGTACCGCTCTTCCTCTACCTCTTCCTCGTCGTCCGGGCGGACGTCGCGGCGATCGTGGTGCTGGCGGTCGGTGGCACCAGCGACTGGGTGGACGGCTGGCTCGCCCGCCGCCTGCACCAGGTCAGCCGCCTCGGCGAGCTGCTCGATCCGCTCGCCGACCGGCTCTACATCCTGGCCACGCTGCTGGCGTTCACCGCACGCGAGGTGGTGCCGTGGCAGTTCACCGCGGCGCTGCTGGCCCGCGAGGTGCTGCTGCTCGGGTCGCTCGCGGTGCTGCGCCGCCACGGCTACGGGCCGCCGCCGGTGCACTACGTCGGCAAGACGGCCACCTTCCTGCTGCTGGCCGCATTCCCGATCCTGCTGCTGGCGGCCGCGTCGCCGGCCAGCGCCACCGTGGCCGACGCGATCGGCTGGGGGCTCGCCTGGTGGGGCCTGGTGCTCTACTGGGTGGCCGGCGCGATGTACGTGGTGCAGGCCAACCGCCTGGTCCGGGCGATGCGGGCGCGGCGCGCGGGAGCGGCGGCGTGAGCGCATCGCCCGGGGACCGGGGGCGGGACCCGTCGGCGCGGGTGTACGCGCCGGACTTCCTGACCGAGTTGTTCCGCGAGCCCCTCGACCCGGGGTATGCCGACGCGGCGGCGCGGCGCCAAGAGGCGTCGCCGTCGCGCTGGCGGCGGCTGCTGGCTCGTCCGGTCAGCCTGGTGGTGCTCGTGGTGATCGGGTTCCTGTTCGCGGTGGCGTACCGGGAGACGGTCGCGGAGGAGCCGAGCCGGGCTAAGGCGCGGGCCGGATTGATCGCCGCGATCAAGCAGCGGGAGGCGGAGACGGACCGGTTGACCGAGCGCGCGGACCAGTTGCGCGAGGAGGTCGGCCGGCAGCGGGACGCGGCGTTGAGCGGCTCGCAGGCGTCCCGGCTGCGCAAGCTGGAGGCGGGCACCGGCCTGGGGCGGGTGCGCGGTGACGGTGTGGTGGTGCGGTTGGCCGACGCGGCGGGAGACAAGGACGCGGTGACGGGCGCGGGCGTGGGCCCGTCCAGGGTGTTGTACTCCGACCTGCAGAAGGTGGCGAACGCCTTGTGGGCGGCGGGCGCGGAGGCGATCGCGATCAACGGACAGCGGTTGACGGCGACGACGACGATCCGGTCGGCGGGCGAGGCGATCCTGGTGGATTACCGGCCGGTGACGGGCCCGTACGAGGTGGCGGCGATCGGGCCGGGGTCGATGCGGGACCGCTTCGAGGACAGTCCCGCGGCGGACCTGATGCGTTCGGTGGGGCGGTCCAACGGGTTGTCGTTCGGGGTGAAGGACGCCGAGGACCTCACGCTGCCGGCCGCGCCGCAGCCGCGGCTACGCTACGCCGAGCCCTCGGTGAGTCCGAGCCCGTCGCCGTCGGGTTCGGGTGCCGCGGGTTCGAAAAGTCCCGGGCCGTCCGGCTCGGGGTCCTCTTCCCCCTCCGGAGGTGGCCGATGATCGCGGTGCTGGCGTTGCTCGCCGGTGTGGTGCTCGGGGTGTATCTGGATCCCACGGTGCCCGCGGCGTTGCAGCCGTACCTGCCGATCGCCGTGGTGGCGGCGTTGGACGCGGTGTTCGGCGGCGTGCGGGCGAAGCTGGACCGGATCTTCGACGACAAGCAGTTCGTGGTGTCGTTCATCTCGAACGTGCTGGTGGCGGCGCTGATCGTGTACCTGGGTGACCAGCTGGGGGTGGGTGGTCAGCTGTCGACCGGTGTGGTGGTCGTGCTCGGGGTGCGCATCTTCGGAAATGTGGCGGCGATCCGCCGGCACCTGTTCCGGGCGTAGGTTTGTGGCGATGAGCGAGGAGCACAGGGAGACGGGCACCGGTTGGCCGGAGCCGACGGAGCCGGTGCGGCCCTCGGGTCCGGCGGGTGAGCCGGATCCGCGGCCGGAGGCGCCCGATCCGGACGAGTTGAGCCCGTTGGCGCCGGCCGAGCGGGAGGCGGAGGCGCCTCCCGCGGAGGGGTCGGAGGATGACGGGCCGAGCGGGTCGGTGGCGGAGGCGAGGCCGGCGGCGCGTCGGTTGACGTCGGCGGGCGCGATGATCGCGGTGCTGCTGGCGTTGCTGGGGTTCACGCTGGTGGTGCAGTTGAAGACGACGTCGACGGATTCGGGCCTGGCGGGGACGCGCGAGGAGGATCTGGTCCGGATCTCGTCGGATCTGGATTCGCGGGAGCGGCGGCTGCGGCAGGACATCGCGGCGTTGGAGGAGAGCCAGCGGCAGTTGCGCTCGGGTGAGCAGGGCCGGCAGGCGGCGTTGGACGAGGCGACGCGGCGGGCGGACGAGTTGGGCATCCTGGCGGGTACGTTGCCGGCGGTGGGGCCGGGGTTGTCGGTGCGGTTCGAGGGCGGGGACGAGGCGACCTCGCCGACGCGGATCCTGGACGCGGTGCAGGAGTTGCGCGGTGCGGGCGCGGAGGCGATGCAGATCGTCGGGGCGGACGGCGCGGCGGTGCGGGTCATCGCGTCGACGTACTTCGTCGATGCGCAGGGCGGTGGCCTGGTGGTGGACGGGCGGCGGTTGGCGGCTCCGTACACGATTCTGGTGATCGGTGATCCGGCGACGATGCGGACGGCGTTGAACATCCCCGGCGGGGTGGTCGCATCGGTGGCGGATGACGGCGGTAACGTGATCGTCGAGGATCGTGAGGCTGTGGAGGTTTCGCAGTTGCACGCGCCGATCAAGCTGGAACACGCCCGGCCGGTTTCCTGACCGGCCGCGGCCGCGCCGGTTTCCCCCCGGTGCACCGATGGATGAAGGACGCAGCTGGTGATTCCTGAGGATCTGCGGTACACCGCCGAGCACGAGTGGGTGGTTGCTGGGGGCGGCGGTGCCGTCCGGGTCGGTATCACGCACTTCGCGCAGGACGCGTTGGGTGACATCGTGTTCGTCCAGTTGCCGGACGAGGGCGCGGTGGTGGCCGCGGGCGAGTCGCTGGGTGAGATCGAGTCGACCAAGAGCGTGTCGGAGATCTACGCTCCGCTGAGTGGCACGGTGACGGCGCGCAATGAGACGTTGGCCGACACCCCTGAGGTGATCAACACGGATCCGTACGGTGCGGGGTGGTTGGTGGAGATCACTCCGGATGATCCGGCGGCGGTCGAGGGTTTGTTGACTGCTGGTGCGTACCGCGAGCTCACTGAGAGCTGATGGTGTCGTCCCGGGCGGTGGGGCTTGTCTCCGCGCGTCCGGTTGCCCTGCTTTTCGGCGCTGGCTAGGCTCGCCCAGTCGACCGAGAACCCAATAGTTGAGCGTTGTGGAATGCGCCTTCCCGGGCACGGGGGAGCCAGCCGCCGGGTGTGTGACTGCCCGGCGGCCAGACCCGCCATTACCCCGACGCCGACCGAACAGATCCGTGAGGTGGTCCGCATGACGCGCCCAGGCGACGAGTTCCCCCCGCTCGACGTCACTTCGACGCTCAATCTCGGTTCGCTCGACGAAGTGCTGGAGGGGCCGGACACCGATGTGGTGCCGAGCCGGATGTCTGGTTCGTTGCCGCCGGGGATGGCGTTGCTGGTGGTTCGTCGGGGTCCGAACGCGGGTGCCCGGTTCTTGTTGGACCACGATGTGACGACCAGCGGCCGGCACCCGGACAGTGACATTTTCCTCGATGACGTGACGGTTTCCCGGCGGCACGCCGAGTTCCACCGGGACGGTGGCACTTTCACGGTGCGGGACGTGGGTAGTTTGAACGGCACGTACGTGAACCGGGAGCGGGTCGAGGCGGCCACGTTGAGCAATGGTGACGAGGTGCAGATCGGCAAGTTCCGGGTGGTGTTCATCGCCGGTCCGCGGCCGGAGGAGGCCGGCCGGGGGTGAACGAGCCTGCGGCTTCGTCGTTGCCCGGGGCGGCGCGTTCCTCTCCGCTGATGAGTATCGGCGAGGTGTTGGCGCAGTTGCGGGTGGAGTTCCCGGACGTCACCATCTCGAAGTTGCGGTTCCTGGAGGCTGAGGGCCTGGTGGAGCCGCAGCGGACGCCGGCGGGGTATCGGAAGTACAGCGGGGACGATGTGGCGCGGTTGCGGTTCGTGCTGACCGCGCAGCGGGACCAGTATCTGCCGTTGCGGGTGATCCGTGACCAGTTGGCGGAGTGGGACGCGCGGGGTCGGCAGCGGCCGACGTTGGTGGCGGTCGGTCCCGGTGGCGAGGTGCCGGGCCGGGAGGCGGCGGAGCCCGTCGAGTCGTCCGAGGTGCGGCTGGGGCGGGCGGATCTGCTGTCCCGTAGTGGGCTCGCCGAGTCGACGTTGGCCGAGTTGGAGCGGCTCGGTGTGCTGGTGTCGGATCCGTCGGGGTGGTACGACGCGGATGCGTTGATCATCGCGCGGGCGGTGGCGGGGTTGGCGGCGTACGGGTTGGAGCCGCGGCATCTGCGTGGGTATCGGACGGCGGCGGATCGGGAGGTCGGTCTGTTCGCGCAGTTGGTGGCCCCGTTGGCGCGGCAGAGTGATCCGGCGGCGCGGGCTCGGGCGGCGGAGACGGCGCGGGAGTTGGTGGCGTTGTCGCAGCAGTTGCACGCGGCGTTGGTGCGGGTGGGGTTGCGGTCGACGTTGGGGCGGTGAGGTGTGGGGCCGGGTGTCGTGGGGGTGCCCGGCCTCGGCCGTCGGTGGGCGCGGAAAGATCTGTCTCGGGAAGCGTGTCGTAGGCTTGCCGGGGTAACCCCTTCCTGGCGAGGCAGGGTGCACGTAGCGGTGCACGTAGCGCATAAGGCTCTCGCGTCGCGGTCCGTGTACCGTGCAGGGTAGGGCGCGGTGCGGGCGTAGGTGACAACGACACGGAGGCGGCGGTGCGCGAGCTGAGCGTGGTCGGAGTTCGGGTGGAGCTGCCCAGCAACCAGCCGATCGTCCTGCTGCGGGAGGTCGAGGGGGATCGCTATCTGCCGATCTGGATCGGCGCGGTCGAGGCGACGGCGATCGCCTACGAGCAGCAGGGGGTCAAGCCGGCGCGGCCGTTGACGCATGATCTGTTGCGGGATGTGCTGGCGGCGTTGCAGGCGCCGTTGCGGGCGGTGGAGATCACCGAGCTGAAGGAGAACGTCTTCTACGCCGATCTGTTGATCGGTGACGGGGTTCGGGTGTCGGCGCGGCCGAGCGATTCGATCGCGTTGGCGTTGCGGGTCGGGGCTCCGATTCGTTGTGCCGAGCAGGTCCTCAGTGAGGCGGGGATCGTGATCCCGGACGAGCAGGAGGACGAGGTGGAGAAGTTCCGGGAGTTCTTGGAGCAGGTGCGTCCGGAGGACTTCGCGGGCTGAGGGCCGGCGTCGGGTCGGCGTGCAGCGGCGGCGGCTGTCACGGTGGGTGACGGCTGGTCGCCGTGGGTGGTCTTCCGGGTGGTCGCGCGGCGTGTCGCGGTGTTTCCTGCGTGGTAACTCCTGAGGGCGGCTATAGGGTTGCGGTGTCGAGGGGTGCACGTACGGGGAGATGACGTGTCACCGCACGGGCGGGGAGGTTGTCCGATGCACGAGCCGCAGGATCCTGGTCCGAGTTCCGTGGGGCAGCAGCCGGGTGTGGTGGGGCCTGTGCCTGGCGGTGACGGTGAGGTCGGCTACCGGGGTGTGACGGCCTGCCACGCGGTGGGGATCAGCTACCGGCAGTTGGACTACTGGGCGCGTACGGGGCTTGTCGTGCCGGGGGTGCGGGACGCGTCGGGGTCGGGGACGTCCCGGCTGTACTCCTTCCGTGATCTTGTGGTGTTGAAGGTCGTGAAGCGGCTGTTGGACGCCGGGGTGTCGTTGCAGAACATCCGGAAGGCGATCGAGGCGTTGCGGTCGCGTGGGGTGGAGGATCTGGCGGGCATCACGTTGATCTCCGACGGGACGACGGTGTACGAGTGCCGGTCGCCGGAGGAGGTGGTCGACCTGTTGCAGGGCGGCCAGGGGGTGTTCGGCATCGCGATCGGTGGCGCGTTCAAGGAGATCCAGGGCTCGTTGTCGCATCTGCCGGCGGAGCCGGTGGGTGGGCCGCCGCCGGCGGAGTCGCCGGAGTCGGTGGGTGACGAGCTGGCGGCGCGGCGGGCGCGTCGCCGGGCCGGCTGAGCCGGCGGGGCGCACCCGCAACCACGATCGGTCGTGGCCGCGGCCTGACCCTGATCCTGTCTTGGTTACGCAGCGTGTCGGGTGGCCGGGCGGGTGGGTCCGGTTCGCGGGACAGACGTGTGTCGACCGGCCCTGTGGGTTTGCCGTCTGGTCACGGGCGGTTGCCGGGATGCCGGGATGTGCGCGGTGGTGGTCCAGGGTGGAGGGTGTCCCGTGGACCGGTCCGCCGTCGATAACGGGCCGTGAGGCTGTCTACGCCGGTGCCGGGATGGCCCGTGTGGATGATGTCGATGCTGGCTGGTCGGCTCTTGTGAAAAATCTATTAGGCCGGCCGTGACCTTGTCCGGTTGGCGCGCTAAGGTCCCACACGGTCGTGCTGGCAATGGCGTCACGGCATCTGCCCGCCAGCCGACCGGTTGCCCCTCCGCGCCGATCGGCGTGCATCCTGGAAGGAACGAGCGTGACGGTTACTACGGAAGAGACCGCGCCCTCTCACTACGAGCGCATCGGCGGCGCCAGTTCGGTCAAGGCGGCCGTGGCCCTGTTCTACGACAAGGTGCTCGCCGACCCGGACCTGGTTGGCTACTTCGCCGACATCAACATGGCGGAGCAGCGGCGGCATCTGGCGCTGATGCTGACGGTGGTGCTCGGCGGGCCGAACGAGTACGCGGGCCGGGAGCTGGCCGAGGCGCACCGGCCGTTGAACATCCCGGTGGCGCACTACGTCAAGGTCGGTGAGCACCTGACGGCGACGTTGGCCGAGCTGGGTGTGCCGGGGGACATCATCGCCGACGTGCAGGTCGTTCTGGAGAAGGTGCAGGACCAGGTGGTGGCTTCGGGGCACGGGACGGGCGCCTGAGTGTGGATGCGGCACGGCTGAAGCAGAGCTGGTCGCAGGTCGCCGCGTACGGCGACCAGGTGCCGCTCTACTTCTATTCGACGTTGTTCCTGGCCTACCCGGAGGTCCGGCAGATGTTCCCGGCGAACATGGCCGGGCAGCGGGACCGGTTGGTGACCGCGTTGGGGCACATCGTGTCCAACGTGGACCAGGTCGACAGCCTGGTCGGGTTCCTGCAGGATCTCGGCGCCGACCACCGCAAGTTCGCGGTGCGCGCCGAGCACTACCCGGCGGTCGGGGAGGCGCTGCTGGCGACGTTGCGGCATTTCCTGGGCGAGGCGTGGACGGACGAGCTGGCCCAGGAGTGGACGGCCGCGTACGGGCTCGTCTCGCAGGTGATGATCGAGGCTGCGCAGGCGGCCGAGGCGGTGAACCCGCCGTGGTGGGTGGCGGAGATCCTCGGGCACGAGCGGCGGTCGTTCGACCTGGCGGTGCTGACGGTGCGCCCGCAGTATCTGCTGCCGTTCACGCCGGGCCAGTCGATCGGGGTGTCCCATCCGGCGGTGCGGGCGTGGCGGTACTACTCGCCGGCGAACGCGCCGCGAGCGGACGGGACGCTGGAGCTGCACGTGCGGGCGGCGCCGGGCGGCGCAGTGTCGTCGCGGCTGGTGTACGGGTGCGCGGTGGGTGATCAGATCCACCTGGCCGCGCCGGTGGGGGACCGGTTGACGCTGCAGCCGGCCGGGTCGGCGGATCTGCTGCTGCTGGCCAGCGGCACCGGCTGGGCGCCGTTGAAGGCGCTGGTGGAGCAGGTCGCCGCGGAGAATTCCCACCGCCGGGTCGATCTGTACGTGGGGGCCCGCTCGCCCAGCGAGTTCTACGACAACGACACGATCGAGAAGTTGGCCTCGTCGTACCCGTGGTTGGCCGTCACCTATGTGGTGGGGTTGAACCTGCAGCAGCAGGGGGAGTTCGGGCACGTGGTGGACCGGGCGCTGGCCGACGGGGACTGGCGGTCCCGGCACGTGTACGTCTGCGGCTCGGACGAGATGGTCAGCTATTCGGTGGCGGCGTTGACCAGGGCGGGTTACCACGCCGGTCAGCTGCACCACGAGGGTTTCGGCAAGCACTGGTACGGGCCGACATGGCGGAACGCGACCGCCCCTGACGATTCCGGAGGTGTCCGGTGAGCGCGACCCCGATCGGCAGCTATGACGGGGGTCAGGTCGCCAGTGTGCAGGTCCGGTTGACCCCGGACCGGGTGCGCCGGTGGGAGTTCGGCACGGCGTCGTTCACCCGCCGCGGGTACGAGCCGGCGGACGTGGACCGGTTCCGCATGCAGGTGGCCGACGAGTTGGATCTGCTGGCGGCGCAGGTGGCGAACCTGCGGGCGGAGAACGAGCGGCTCAACGACCACCTGGAGCTGCACCGGCACGGGGTGATTCCGAGTGCCGGCGCGGCGGCGAAGCTGCCCGCGGCGAAGGAGGTCAACCTGTTGTCGGCGGCGCAGCGGGAGGCCGAGCAGATCATCGCCCAGGCCCATGACTACGCCCAGCGGGTGGCCGAGTACGCCCGAAACCAGTACGAGAGCTACATGCGTGCGGCGGCGGAGGAGGCGAAGCAGGAGGCCGAGCGGGCGGTGGCGGACTACCGCAGCAGCTCCGGGGCGAACTTCGACGATTCGGTGGCCACCCGGGAGGCGTTGCGGATCTTCGGCGAAATGATGATCTCGCACATGCAGGCGGCGGCCCGGCACCTGGACGACGGCAGCGAGCAGTTGGCGCGGACGATGCAGCGGCTCGCCGCGGAGGTCACGGCCGGGACGGCGGCGAGTATCCGCACCGCGACGGTGCCGGCCGGTACCGCGCAGGCCGGCACTGCGGCGGTCGGCGCCGGTGGCGCGGCCGCGGTGGGTGGCGGCCGGGTGCGGGTCGCGATGGCACCCCGCCACCAGCAGCGTTGACCAGGGTTCGGCCTGCCGGTCATCCGACCGGCGGGCCGGACCGCACCCGGGTGACGGGTCAGCGGGCGGCGGCCGCGCGGATCGCGTCGGCGATCGGCGTCTCTCCGCCGACCACTTCCAGGGTGAGCCCGGCGGTGGCCGGCTCGTAGAGGAGGGCGAGCAGGACCCGGGCCACGTCGGCGCGGGTGACCTCGCCGGGGTCGACGTGCCGGGCGAGGGTGATCCGCCCGACGGGTTGGTCGTCGGTGAGCCGCCCGGGTCGCAGCACGGTCACCTCGAGGTCCCGGCCGGTGACGTCCTGCTCGGCGGTTTTCTTCGCCCGCAGGTACGCCGCCCACACCTCGTCGCTGCCGGGCGTGGGCGGCTGGTCCACCCCCATCGAGGAGACCAGCAGGTAGCGGCGGACGCCGGCGCGTTGCGCGGCGTCGGCGAGCAGCACGGCGGCACCCCGGTCGACGGTGTCCTTGCGGGCGGCGCCGCTGCCCGGCCCGGCCCCGGCGGCGAACACGACCGCGTCCGCGCCGGCCAGGTGGGCGGCGACGGTGTCGACGTCGGTGTGTTCCAGGTCGGCCACGACCGGCTCGGCGCCGGCGGCGTGCAGTGCGGCGGCGTGGTCGGGGTTGCGGATCAGTCCCACCGCGGTGTCGCCGCGCCCGGCGAGTTCCCGTTCCAACAGCTTGGCGATCTTGCCGTGGCCTCCGGCGATGACGACTCGCATGCCCTCACCTTATTGCCCGCCGGGCCGCCTGGCGGCCGAGCGCGTGAGCCGCGCCGGTCGCCGTGGGGCGGCGGTTGAGGCAGCATGGACGGGTGCGGCAGACCTTCGACGTGTTGGCCCGGTTGGTGGGGGCCGGGGGCGTGGTGGTGCTCAGCGGCGCCGGGTTGTCCACCGAGTCGGGCATCCCGGACTACCGGGGGCCCAGCGGCGCGGCCCGCCGGCACACCCCGATGACGTATCAGGCGTTCACCGGCGACGCGGACGCGCGGCGGCGCTACTGGGCGCGCAGCCACCTGGGCTGGCGGCTGATCGCCCGGGCCGCCCCGAACGCGGGGCATCGTGCGGTGGCGCGGCTGCAGCACGCGGGTCTGGTCGGCGGGATCATCACGCAGAACGTCGACGGGCTGCACACGGCCGCCGGCAGCACCGGGGTGGTCGAGCTGCACGGCCGGCTCGACGAGGTGGTGTGCCTGGACTGCGGCAACCTGACCTCCCGGGAGGAGCTGGACCGGCGGCTGCGTGAGGCCAACCCGGGCTTCGCCGCGCAGGTGGCTCAGGTCAACCCCGACGGTGACGTGGACCTGCCCGACGAGGCGGTCGCCGGGTTCCGGACCGTCGACTGCGGCATCTGCGGCACGGGCATGCTGAAACCGGACGTGGTGTTCTTCGGCGAGACGGTGCCCGCGCCCCGCGTCGCGGACTGTTTCGCCCTGGTCGAGCGGGCCCGGGCGGTGCTGGTGCTGGGCTCGTCGTTGACGGTCATGTCGGGCCGCCGGTTCGTGATCCGAGCGGCGAAACTGGGCATACCCGTCGCCATCGTCAACCAGGGGCCGACCCGCGGCGACGGGTACGCCGCCCTGACGGTGGACCGGCCGCTGGGCAAGGTGCTGACCGCCCTGGCCGACCGGGTCGCCGGCCCGGCGGTGCCCGCGGTCGCCGGAACGCCGGCGGCCGTGTAGCGCGACCGGTGGGGAGGACATGAGCCGGAAACGCGGGCGCTGGTAGCGTTGACCATGCCGGTACCACCCACGCGGGAGAGACCGCCCGGAAACACCCCGGGCGGCGCCGAAGGGGCAGATTCCTCCCCGGAACCTCTCAGGCAAAAGGACCACGTGGGCAGGCACTGTGGAGCGCGTGAGCGCGACTCAGGGGGAGGCCGACCTGTCGACCTCGCCCCGACAAGGAGCGCAGCGCATGACCGCAGAGCAGTTCGCCGACCGGCACATCGGCCCCGATCCGGGCGACGAGCGCCGGATGTTGGAAACGGTCGGCTACGGCTCGATCGACGAGCTGATGGACGCCGCGATCCCCGAGGTGATCCGCTGGCACGGCACCCTGGACCTGCCGGCGCCGGCCAGCGAGCGGGAGGCGCTCGCCGAGCTGCGGGCCCTGGCCGCCCGTAACACCGTGGCCGTGTCGATGATCGGCCTGGGCTACCACGGCACGCACACCCCGGGGGTGATCCGGCGCAACGTGCTGGAGAACCCGGCGTGGTACACGGCGTACACGCCGTACCAGCCGGAGATCAGCCAGGGCCGGCTGGAGGCGCTGCTGAACTTCCAGACGATGGTCACCGACCTGACCGGGTTGGCGACCGCGAACGCGTCGATGCTCGACGAGGGCACCGCCGCGGCCGAGGCGATGACCCTGGCCCGCCGGGCGTCGAAGAGCAAGAGCCCGGTGTACGTGGTGGACGCGGACACCCTGCCGCAGACCATTGCGGTGATCACCAGCCGGGCCGAGCCGCTCGGCATCGACGTGCGCGTGGTCGACGTCGACCGGGACGCGCTGCCCGGTGAGTTCTTCGGCCTGCACCTGCAGTACCCGGGGGCGTCCGGCGCGGTGCGTGAGCATGTCGGCCTGGTCGAGGCGGCCCACGCCGTCGGGGCGCTGGTGTGCGTGGCCGCGGACCTGCTGGCGTTGGCGCTGCTGCGCCCACCCGGTGAGATCGGCGCCGACATCGCCGCCGGCACCACCCAGCGGTTCGGTGTGCCGATGGGCTTCGGTGGGCCGCACGCCGGCTATCTGGCGGTGCGGGCGGGCCTGGAGCGGATGCTGCCCGGCCGCCTCGTGGGCGTGTCGAAGGACGCCGACGGCAACCCGGCGTACCGGCTGGCGTTGCAGACCCGTGAGCAGCACATCCGGCGGGAGAAGGCGACCAGCAACATCTGCACCGCGCAGGTGCTGCTGGCCGTGATGGCCGGCATGTACGCCGTCTACCACGGACCGGACGGGTTGCGGGCGATCGCCCGGCGTACCCACGAGATGGCGGCGCGGCTCGCGGCCGGGCTGCGCGCCGGCGGCGTCGACGTGGCCGACGTGGCGTTCTTCGACACGCTGACGGTGACGGTGCCGGGGCGGGCGGCCGAGGTGGTGGCCGCGGCGGCCGAGCGGAACGTCAACCTGCGGCTGGTCGACGCCGACCGGGTGGGTGTCTCCTGCGACGAGACGACCACGGCGGCCCACCTGGCCGCGGTGTGGGCGGCGTTCGGCGTGCCGCACTTCGACGGGGCCGGCAGCGCGGCGGTGCCGGTCGAGTTTCAGCGCACGTCGGACTTCCTCACCCACCCGGTGTTCCACAGCCACCACTCGGAGACGGCGATGCTGCGCTACCTGCGGCGGCTGTCCGACTTCGACTACGCCCTGGACCGGGGCATGATCCCGCTGGGGTCGTGCACGATGAAGTTGAACGCCACCACCGAGATGGAGGCGATCACCTGGCCGGAGTTCGCCCACCTGCACCCGTTCGCGCCGGCGGAGCAGACCGCCGGGTACCGGGAGCTGATCGGTCAGGTGGAGGACTGGCTGGCCGAGGTGACCGGGTACGACGCGGTCAGCGTGCAGCCCAACGCCGGCTCGCAGGGGGAGCTGGCCGGGCTGCTGGCCATCCGGGCGTACCACCGGCAGCGCGGTGAGGGGCACCGGGACGTGTGCCTGATCCCGTCGTCGGCGCACGGCACCAACGCGGCGTCGGCGGTGATGGCCGGCATGCGGGTGGTCGTGGTCGGCTGCGACGCGGACGGCAACGTCGACCTGGTCGACCTCGACGCGAAGATCGACAAGTATCGGGACGCGCTCGCGGCGATCATGGTGACGTACCCGTCGACGCACGGGGTGTACGAGACGGGCATCGCGTCGCTGTGCGCGAAGGTGCACGACGCCGGCGGGCAGGTGTACGTCGACGGGGCGAACCTGAACGCCCTCGTGGGCTTCGCCAAGCCGGGCCGGTTCGGGGCGGACGTGTCGCACCTGAACCTGCACAAGACGTTCTGCATTCCGCACGGCGGGGGCGGGCCGGGGGTGGGGCCGGTGGCGGTGCGGGCGCACCTGGCGCCGTTCCTGCCGGGCGACCCGGTCGGGGCGCGCGCGGAGGAGCGTCCGGCGATTTCGGCCGCCCGGTACGGGTCGGCGGGGATCCTGCCGATCCCGTGGGCGTACCTGCGGATGATGGGGGCCGAGGGGCTGACCCGGGCGACCGGGACGGCCGTGCTGGCGGCGAACTACGTGGCGGCGCGGCTGCGTGACCACTTCCCGGTGCTGTACGCCGGCAACAAGGGCCTGGTGGCGCACGAGTGCATCCTGGACCTGCGGCCGTTGACCAGGGCGACGGGGGTGAGCGTCGACGACGTGGCGAAGCGGCTGATCGACTACGGCTTCCACGCGCCGACGATGTCGTTCCCGGTGGCGGGGACGCTGATGGTGGAGCCGACCGAGAGCGAGGATCTGGCCGAGCTGGACCGGTTCTGCGACGCGATGATCGCCATCCGGGCGGAGATCGACAGGGTGGCGTCGGGCGAGTGGCCGGCCGGTGACAATCCGTTGTGCAACGCCCCGCACACGGCGGCGATGGTCTGCGGGGACGAGTGGCCGCACCCGTATCCGCGGTCGGTGGGGGCGTACCCGGCCGGGGTGGACCGGGCGGGGAAGTACTGGCCGCCGGTGCGGCGGATCGACGGGGCGTACGGCGACCGTAATCTGGTCTGCTCGTGCCCCTCGCCGGAGGCGTTCGAGAGCTGACGTGCGGGTGCCGGGACAGCCGGCGACGGTGAGAGCGAGGGCCGCTGCGGCGACAGCCGCGACGAGCCGG
>NZ_JBEYER010000121.1:0-19405 GCF_040634005.1 Micromonospora sp. NPDC007271 | reverse complement strand
CGGCGAGCCGGTCGGTGAGCCGGCGCATGTCCCCGGGGTCGACCGCGCCGGGCGGGGCGTCGATCCAGGGCAGCGGCCACTCGACGATCTCGTCCACGCCGGGCAGCAGCTCGGCGGCGGCCCGGCCGCGCGGCCCGCAGAGCAGCACCACCCGCTGGGCGCCGGCCGCGACCGCCCGGATGCCGGGGCCGGTGACCAGCACGTCCCCGGCGGCGTCGCTGCGCACCACCAGCACCGTGCCGCGGCGCGGCGCGGCGACGGGGGCGGCCACCAGGCGAATCCGGCGCAGGATCTCGGTGACCGCGCCCGGCAGGTCGTTGGCGACCGTGGGGGCGGCGGCCACCTCCGCCGGCCGGGTGGCCGGGGTGGGCACCAGGATGCCGGCGGCGCCGGCCGCGGCGGCGGCGGTCATGTCGGCGCCGATGTCGCCGACCAGCAGGCACCGGGTCGGCGTGGTACCCAGCGCCCGGGCGGCGGCGTGCACCAGACCGGGGGCCGGCTTGCGACAGGCGCAGCCGTCCGGCTCGCCGTGCGGACAGATCTGCCAGCTGTCGAACGGCCCGAGCAGCTCCTCCACCCGGGCGTTGACCCGGCGCAGTTCCTCGGCGGTGAAGCAGCCCCGGGCCAGGCCGGACTGGTTGCTCACCACCGCCAGGCGCAGCCCGGCCGCGCGCAGCCGGTCCAGGGCCTCCCGCGCGCCGGGCACCGGGCGGACCTTCTCCGGGTCGCCGTTGTAGGGCACGTCCTCGATCAGGGTCCCGTCGCGGTCCAGCAGCACCGCGTCGTACAGGCCGGGCGGGCACCGGTCAGCAGCCGGGTGAACCCGGGCTGACCTGCACTGATCCCGCTCGTGGTCCCGTCGCACGAGCGGCGGGTTCCCGACCCCCCGAGGAGTAAACATCAACTTCGGCGCAGCCGACTCCGCCGGTGCGATACCCGCCGCCCCCGAGAAGCTAACCCGGGCGCTGTTAGTGCCGGACGCGGCGAGGGTATGGCGTTCGGGTGGCGATAGTGGAAAAGGTGATCGACGCGCCGCCGGAGCGGATCTTCGACGTGCTCGCCGACGGCTGGACCTACAGCGACTGGGTGGTCGGCACGGCACACGTACGCGGCGTCGACGACAGCTGGCCGCGGGTGGGCAGCCAGCTGTACCACCGGGCCGGGCCGTGGCCGCTGTCGCTGCAGGACGCCTCCACCGTACTGGCCTGCGAGGCGCCGCACCGGCTGGTGCTGAGAGCGGGGATCTGGCCGGCGGGCGAGGCGATCATCTCCTTCACCCTGGCTCCGCTGGAGGGCGGACGGACCCGGGTCCGGATCGGCGAGGACTTCGTCGCCGGGCCGCTGCACCGGCTCCGCAACAAGCTCAACGACGTGGTGCTGCACCTGCGTAACCAGGAATCGTTGAACCGCCTCTCCGACATCGCCACCCGGCGCCCGTGGCACCGGTGACCCGGGTCCCCGGATCCCACTGGCGGGCGTCTGTGCGGACCGGACGGGCGTGACTGGCTACCCTCTCAGGTGAGACCTGTCGCCCGACCGAGGATGTCCGTGATGATCGAACCCGTGCAGTTGCCCTCCCCGTGGCGCGACGCACGCCTGACCGTCGTCGTTCCGACCTACAACGAGGCGGGCAACCTCCCGGTGCTGGTCGAGCGACTCCTCGCCCTGCCCCTGCCCGGGCTGAAGGTGCTCGTCGCGGACGACAACTCCCCGGACGGGACCGGCGAGGTGGCCGACAAGCTGGCCATCGAGCACCCGGACCGGGTGCTGGTGGCGCACCGCCCGGGCAAGGAGGGGCTCGGCCGGGCGTACGTGGACGGGATCGGGCGGGCGCTCGACGACGGCGCGGAGTTCGTCGCGCAGATGGACGCGGACCTGTCCCACCCGGCGGAGGCGCTGCCCGGCATGCTCGGCGCGCTGCTCGCCACCCAGGCCAGCGTGGTCATCGGCTCCCGCTACGTGCCCGGCGGCGAGCTGGACGAGAACTGGCCGCTGTACCGGCGTGCGCTCAGCGGCTGGGCCAACCTCTACGTGCACACGCTGCTGCGGGTGCGGATCCGGGACCTGACCGCCGGCTTCAAGATCTGGCGGGCGGACGCGCTGCGCGACATCGGGCTGGAGCGGGTGCAGTCCAACGGCTACAGCTTCCAGGTGGAGATGCACTACCTCGCCACCAAGCTGGGGCACACGATCCTGGAGGTGCCGATCCGCTTCGAGGAACGCCGCGAGGGCACCTCGAAGATGACCACCGCCACCAAGATCGAGAGTGCCCTGATGCCGTTCAAGCTGCGCAGCCGGCACCGCAACCTGGAGAGCTGAGCCACCCCGGCGCCGCGCACCGAGCGCGCCGGACGTCACCGGTAGACGGCCCGGTGCGCGGTGCCGATGACGCTCGCGTACAGGCCGCCGGTGAGCGCGCGGTCGCGGGCCAGGGCCGCCCGCGCGGCGCTGGCCCCGGGGGCGCCGTGCACGCCCCCACCGGGGTGCGCCGACGAGCTGGCCAGGAAGAGCCGGTCCACCGGGGTGTCCGCGCGCCCCAGGCCGGGGATCGGCCGCAGGAAGAGCTGCTGGTACGCGGCCGCGGTGCCGCCGCCGAGCGCGCCGCCGACCAGGCTCGGGTCGCCCGCCTCCAGCTCGGCCGGGCCGGCCACGTGCCGCCCGACGATCAGCGAGCGGAAGCCGGGAGCGGCCTCCTCCAGCACCGCCTCCATCCGCGCCACGTGGGCGGCGACCTCCTCGGCCCGCCAGTGCCGCCGGAACGGCAGATGGGTGTACGACCAGAGCGACTCGGTGCCCGGCGGGGAGTGGCTCGGGTCGGCCACCGACATCTGCCCGACCAGCAGGAACGGGTCCTGGGGCAGCTCACCCCGGGCCAGCGCCGCCGAGTAGGTGGTGAGGCCGTTCAGATCCGCGCCGAGGTGCACCGTGCCGGCGCCGGCCACGGCCCGGTTGCGCCACGGCACCGGCGCGGACAGCGCCCAGTCCACCTTGACCGTGGAACCGTCCCACCGGAAGTGGGCCAGATCCTCGACCAGCCGGGGCGGCAGCGCCGCCGCGCCCACCAGATCCAGGTAGAGCGCGGGGGCCGGCACGTCGGCGAGCACCGCCCGGCGGGCCCGCCAGGTCGCGCCGCCGACGGTGCGTACCCCCATCGCCCGGCCCCGGGCGACGAGCACCCGGTCGACCCGGGCGCCGTAGTCGATCCGGCCGCCCCGCTCGACCAGCCGGGCCACCAGCGCGTCGGTGATCTTCTGGGCGCCCCCGACCGGCACCGGCCACCCGACCTGCTGGCCGAGCATGGTGAGCAGCCAGCCGTACACCCCGGAGCCGGCCTCCTCCGGCGACAGGTCGGTGTGCAGAGCGCAGCCGGCGAGCAGCACCGGCCCGCCCTCACCGTCGAACAGCTCGTCGCCGAGCTTGCGTACCGGCACCACCAGCCGCCGGCCGAGCCGCAGCGCACCGGACACGCGCAGCCGGCGCAGCAGGCTCAGCCCGCCGCGGACCGGCGGGAACGGGGTGGTGATGGCGGCGAGCATCGGCTCGGCCACCCGGCACCACTCGGCGTACGCCTTCCGCCAGCGGTCCCCGTCGGCCGGGGCGAACGCGGCCAGCGAGGCAGCGGTGGCGTCCAGGTCCCGGTTGACCACCGCCGCCCGCCCGTCGGGAAACAGGTGGGCCAGTACGTCCGGGGCGTGCGTCCAGGTGAGCCCGTACCGGTCGAGGCCGAGCCCGCGCAGCACCGGCGAGGCGTACCCGAGGGGGTAGAAGGAGCTGTAGAGGTCGCTCAGATAGCCGGGGGCGGTGACCTCGGCGGAACGCACCGCGCCGCCGGGCACCTGGGTGGCCTCCAGGACGAGGACCTCCCAGCCCGCGTCAGCCAGCAGGTTCGCGGCCACCAGCCCGTTGTGACCGGCGCCGACCACGACGGCGTCCGCCGTGCCGGTGGGGTTCATCCGATCCGCCTACCCGGCCGGTTACCGGGCGAAACGCGTTTGCCTCGCCCGGGCCGGGGCATCCACCGCCGCATGTACACGGTTGCACAGCTCATAGGTGGAGTGTGGGGTGCCGGGGGCGCGGGAGGCGAGCTGGTCGTACACGATCCGGCCGACGGTTCCCCGGTGACCACCATGCCCGTGGCGACGGCGGACGAGGTGGCCAAGGCGGTCGAGGCCGCTCGGGAGGTGGCGGCGGAGTGGGCGGCGGCCCCGCCGGCGGAACGGGCGGCGGCGCTGCACCGGGCGGCGGACGCGGTGGCGGCCCTCGCCGAGGAGCTGGCCCAGGCCACCACCGCGGAGATGGGCAAGCCGCTGGACGACGCGCGCGGCGGTGTGGCGGCCGGTATCGGCACGCTGCGCCAGTACGCGGAGCTGGGCCTGGTGCGCGGCGGGCGAACGCTGCACGGCGCCCACTCCGCCCTCGACTTCATGGCCCCCGAACCGCGTGGCGTGGTCGCCGCGATCACCCCGTGGAACGACCCGGTGGCGGTCTCGTGCGGGCTGCTCGGCGCGGCCCTGGTCACCGGCAACGTGGTGCTCTACAAGCCGAGCGAGCGCACCCCCGCCACCGGCTGGCTGCTGGCCAGGGCCCTGGACTCCGCGCTGCCCGCCGGCGTGCTGTCGCTGCTCACGGGCGGCGGCCGGGTGGGCGCGGCGCTGGCCGAGCAGGACGTGGACGTGGTCGCCCACGTCGGCTCGACCGCCACCGGCCGCGCGATCGCCGCCGCCGGCGCCCGCACCGGCGCGAAGGTGCTGCTGGAGAACGGCGGCAGCGACCCGCTGGTGATCGACGCCGACGTCGACCCGGTCTGGGCCGCCAAGCAGGCGGCGCTGGGCTGCTTCGCCAACGCCGGGCAGATCTGCGTCGCGGTGGAACGGATCTACGTGCACCGGGACGTGGCGGAGGACTTCGTCGACGCGCTGGTCGACCGGGCCGAGGCGCTGAAACGGGGCCCGGGCCGCGACCCGGGCACGCAGCTCGGGCCGCTGGTCGACCGGCGGCACCGGGACCACGTGCACGGGCAGGTCACCGCGGCCGCGGCCGAGGGAGCACGGATCCGTACCGGCGGGGAGATCCCGGAGGGGCCCGGCGCGTTCTACCCGGCCACCGTGGTCGTCGACTGCCGGCACGAGATGGCCCTGGTCCGGGAGGAGACGTTCGGGCCGGTCGCCCCGGTGGTCGTGGTCGACTCGTTCAGCGAGGGGCTGCGCTGCGCCGCCGACTCGCCGTACGGGCTGGCCGCGACGGTGCTGACCGGTTCGATGAGCCACGCGCACCGGGCCTGGCGGGACCTGCCTTTCGGCACGGTCAAGGTCAACGCGGTCTTCGGCGGGGCGCCGGGCGGAGCCGCGCAGCCGCGCCGCGGCAGCGGCCAGGGTTTCGGGTACGGCCCGGAGTTGCTCGACGAGTTCAGCACGGTGAAGACGGTGCACATCGAGGCCCCGGGAGGCGGCCACTGGTAGCCGCCCGTACGCGGAACTGAGCGGAACTGAAGAGTGGCCGCCTCGTTGGGGCGGCCACTCTTTCCGGGTCCGGGTCAGCGGCCCTTGGACCTGGCGTTCTCGCGAGCCTGGGTGGTCTGCCGGGTGTTCGCCTTCTGGATCGCCTTCACCAGCTCCGGCTTGGTCATCCGGGACCGGCCCGGCACGTCCAGCTTCTTGGCGACCTCCATCAGGTGTTCCTTGGGGGCGTTGGCGTCCACCCCACCGGCCGTGGGTGCCCGCCGCTCCGGGCCACCGCCGGCGGCCTGCCGGTCGCTCGGGCCCTTCCGCCCCTTCGGCTCCCAGTGGTCACCCACCTTCTCGAAGTCGTGCTTCAGCGCGGCGAACGCCGTGCGGTGCGCCCGCTGTCCCTCGCCGTACGTCTCCACGGCCGAGTCGTGCGTCTTCTCCCAGGTCCGCTGCGCCTTGTCCGGCGAGCGCCGCAGCGTGCTGGGCAGTACCTCGCGCCCGGGCATCTCGTCCTCCTGGAGTCTCGATGAGTTCCTGTGACCGTTCCCCCACCTCCGGGCGACAAACCGGCACGCGGTTTGTCGATTCTCTCGGCGGGGTACCGCCGGGCCACGCGCGACAGGGTTTCCCGGCGTCGAGGAGGCGGTTCATGGCGGCGACGACGGAGCCGGTGGTCACCGACCGGCAGCGGGCCCGGATCCCCCGGCGGGTACGCCAGCTCAGCTGGTCCACCTGGCGGGGGGTGCTGGCCCGCAGCGGGCGCAACTTCGTCCGGGACAACTGCGCGGACTGGGCGGCCGCGCTGACGTACTACGGGGTGCTGGCGCTGTTCCCCGCCACCGTCGTGGTGGTGGCCCTGGTCGGGCTGGTCTCTGACGGTGAGCGGACCGTCGACACGGTGATCGGCCTGGCCCGGGAGATCGGCGCCGGCTCGGTGGTCGGCAACGACGGCTTCGTCAGCGCCGTCCGTGGCGTGGTGGAGCAACGCGGGTCGGCCAAGGTGCTGCTCAGCTTCGGTCTGCTCGGCGCGCTGTGGTCGGCGTCCGGGTTCATCGGCGCGTTCACCCGGGCGTCCAACGCGGTCTACGGCGTGGCGGAGGGGCGGCCGTTCTACCGGCTGCGTCCGCTCCAGATCGGCCTGGCCGCGGTGTCGTTGCTGCTGCTCGCGGTGGTCGCCACCGGGCTGATCGTCAGCGGTCCGGTCACCGACGCGGTCGGTGACCGGCTGCACGCGGGCGGGCTGGCCCGCACGGTGTGGACGGTGGCGAAGTGGCCGCTGCTGGCCCTGGTGGCCATGACGCTGCTGTCGCTGCTGTTCTGGATCGCTCCGAACGTCCGGCAGCCCCGGTTCCGCTGGCTCACCCCGGGCGGGGCCCTCGCCCTGTTGGCCTGGGTGCTCGCCTCCGCCGCTTTCGGCCTCTACGTCGCCAACTTCGGCTCCTACGACGTCACGTACGGCAGCCTCGGCGCGGTCATCGCCTTCCTGGTCTGGCTCTACCTGTCCAACTGCGCGCTCATGCTCGGCGTACAGGTCAACGCCGAACTCCAGCGGGGTCGGGTGATGCAGGCCGGCGCCGGCGACCCGGGCGAGCCGGTGCTGCCGCCCCGCGCCCCCGCCGACACGTGACCGCCCCGGCCGACACCTGACCGGTGCAGCCGGACACGTGACCGGCTTCGGGCGGTTCGTGGCGGGATGGCCGGACCGGCCGCCCGGACCCGGTTTACCTCCCGCCCCCTCGGGCATGTCTGACGGCATGGAACGTGGCAGCAGCAAGCACTCGCCCAGGGTCGACGACAACATGAGCCAGGACGTCAGCGGCCTCGTCCAGGGGCCGGGGGCGGGTGGCTCGCGCGTCGAGGAGTTCCGCCAGCCGGAGCCGGCGGGTGAGGACCAGCCGGAGCCGAAGACGCTGACGGCCGGCGCGAGCCGCGGCGGCAACCCGCAGGGGATGAGCATGGACGAGGTCGAGGCTCGCAGCCGCCTCGGCCGGTTCATCACCATGACCGCCCTGCCCGGGGACCGCGACGCCCTGCTGGCCAACGCCCGGGAGAACCAGGCGCCGGCCGATGTCGTCGCTGCCCTGGAGACCCTGCCCGACGGCACCCACTACCAGACGATCTCCGAGGTGTGGGCCGCACTCGGGGGCAAGAACGAGACAACGCGCTGGTGACCGGATCGGCCCACGATCCGAAGACGACACCGGCGGAGAGGAGAACCAGACGATGAGCGCCGTGATGGAACACGTGGACGTCGCCGTCCCGATCCGCACCGCGTACGACCAGTGGACCCAGTTCGAGGAGTTCCCACACTTCATGGAGGGCGTCCACGAGGTCCGGCAGCTCTCCGACACGATGACGCACTGGACGGTGGAGATCGGCGGCGTGCAGCGCGAGTTCGACGCCGAGATCACCGAGCAGCTGCCGGACGAGCGGGTGGCCTGGCGGTCGACCGAGGGCAGCCGGCAGGCGGGCGTGGTCACCTTCCACCGCCTCGACGAGGCGCACACCCGAGTCACCCTGCAGATGGAGTTCGAGCCGCAGGGCGTGGTCGAGCAGGCCGGCGACAAGCTCGGCGTGGTGGACCGCCGCGCGAAGGGCGACCTGGAGCGGTTCAAGCAGTTCATCGAACGACGCGGTCAGGAGACCGGCGCCTGGCGGGGCACCGTCGACCGGCCGACCCCCTGACGTCGACCGCCCCCCGGTGCACGACAGCTGCGATGGCCGCCGGTGATCCGGCGGCCGTCGCCGTGTCCGGGTGGCCGCCCGGTGGCCGTTTGCGATCACCGCGCCCGGGTACCGGTGAAGAATGACCGACAACGACCGCCACGTGTGGCGCGACGAGAGCCGCACTCCCCTGCACGAGCTGGACCGGGCGCTCGCCCGGTCGACCGTCGACGGGCAGGCCGACGACGTCACCGGCAACGACGCCGGCGAGGAGTCCGCGTTCGGCCACGGCCCCGAGGCGGTGGACCGCGGCGCAGGTCCGGAGGCCGAGCGGCGGGAGATGACCGACGCGGACCGGGCGTACCGGCCGTCGACCACCGGCCGGACCGGGCCGGACGTGTGAGCCCCGGGCTCCGGGCACCGTGCGCCCGGAGCCCCGAGCCGGCCCGCGCGCCTCGGGCGAAACGACGAGAGGTGCGGTACGTCCGGCCAAGAAAACGGACAGCCCATCCAGAATCGGCCGAATGGGGGACGGCGATGCCCCGGCCCCGCGCAAGACTTTCGGGATGCAACAGGGCTCCGGCTTCCTCACCCCACGTCAGCGCCGCCTGGCTTGGCTGGGCTTCCTGCTCGCCGCGATCCAGGCGCCCGTCGCCGCCAGGCTGGTCGCCGACGGGTCCTGGCTGTTCAGCCTCGTCGTGGCCCTCATGGTGGCGACCGTGATCATCGCCGACGACGCCCGGCGCCGCCAGCCGGCGAGCGCTCCCACCTCGGACTAACCACCGGTGCCGGGGCGCGCCTCGTGCCCCGGCCGTCCCGGGGTGCGCCGGCGTTCCTTCATCTCCGCCTCGTAGAGGTGGCGCCGGCCGCCGACCAGCTCGTCGCGGGCCCGGCGGTCCAGCTCCCGGAAGAGCGCGTAGTACCCGTCGTCGAAGTCCTCGACGATCTGGAAGGTCCAGCGCCCGGCGATCACGTTGCGGCCGAGCAGGTCCCGGCTCACCCGGTCGGCGATCTCGTCGTGCCCGGCGGTCCGGAACAACTCCACCGCGTCGTCGAGCATCAGGTCGGCGTGGCCGATCAGCTGATGCAGCGAGTAGAGATGCCCGCGGGCCCGTTCCACCGTCTCCAGGGCCTCGCTGAGCTTGCCGAGCGCCGCGACCGTGGCGTCACCCACTCCCGCCGGCCGCCGGTGCGCCTCGTCCGGTCCGTCCGCCTGTTGTGCCATCACGTCCCCTCCACGGGTCGGCCGCGCCACCTCGCGCGTTCCCCTGTGCCCCCTGGCGCGCCGGTCAATCCCCCTGCCCGGGGCCGGATGACACCCGGGACGATCCGAGCTTCGGCCGGTCGGCCGAGGCCACCCTGGTCGCCGCGGCGCTAGCCTCGGTCACCATGCGCGTGTCGAAGAACCGGGTGACGATCCGCTCCGCGGCGAAGGCGGCGCGGTCCACCCTCGCCGCGCTCGCCGGGTCCGTCGGCACCTCCGGTCTCGCCGCGGCCGCCGCCGACCCGGGCCTGCTCGCCGTGATCGACCAGCACGCCGCCGCCGTACGGGACAGCCTGGACGCCGACCGCCGCCCGCTGACCGTGGCCGCGCTCGCCGGGTACGCCGAGGGGGTCCGCGCCGCGGCCGTGGAGCACGGCTGGCGGCCACCGGCCGAGCCGGTCGACTGGTCACGGCCGGACTGGCCGCTCACCCGACTGGTCGCGATCTACGCCCTGGCCCGCACGCTGGACCCCCGGCGCCTCGCCTGAGGCTCGGCCGGCATCGGCGACGCCCTGTCCACATGATCGGAATCTATTCGCCACGCTCCGGATAGGCTGCGGTCATGCCAGGCACGGTCGGGCGGGTTCCCGCGCCATCAGCCCCCACCTCGGGAGCGCCCACGGGCCCGGGTGCCGCCACGTCCGGCGTGCCCGCCGGTTCGGCCCTCCGGTGGGCCGACACGCCGCTCGGCGCGCCCGAGAAGTGGGATCCGGCCGTCCGCGCGGTGGTCGACCTGGTGCTCGCCTCGCCCGTACCGATGGCTCTGCTCTACGGCGACGACCTGCTCCTGCTCTATAACGAGGGCTGGGGCGAGCTGATCGGGGCGCGGCACCCGGAGGCGCTCGGACGGCCGGCGGCGGAGGTGTTCGCCGACGTCTGGCACCTGCCGGGCGCCGGCGAGGTGATCGAACGCGCGTACCGGCGGGGCGAGCCCTTCCTGGAGCGGGAGGCGGTGCTGCCGGTGGACCGGCACCGGACCGGGCCCGCCGAGCCGGCCATGTTCACCCGCGGCTTCTCCCCGGTACGGGACAGCGCCGGCCGGACGATCGGTGTGCTCAGCGTGGCCGCGCAGACCAGCCAGGTCACCCGGCAGTTGCAGAGCCTGAGCGATTTCGCCGCCGCCCTCTCCGGCACGCTGACCCTGGACGACGTCGCTCGGGTCACCCTGCGCTACTGCCTCGACTCCTTCGACGCCGACCTGGTCTGCTTCGGCGTCGACGACGGGCCGGCCTGGCGGATGGTCCGCCGCGTCCACGGCGAGCTGCTGGACGAGGCCGACGAGCGGCTCCCGCCGTTGTGGCGGAGGATGCCCGCGGACTCGCCCGTCCCGGTGGTGGTGACCGCCCGCAGCGGTGTGCCCGCCTTCACCGCCGACGGCCACCCGCTGCGGGACTCGGCGGCGGACCGGCACGACGAGAAGATCCGCTCGCTCGCCGCTCTGCCGCTGCGCTCGGCGGTGGTCCGGGGCGCGCTGACCGTCGGCTACCAGGTGCCGCATCCCTGGTCACCGGCGGAACGCGCGCTGCTCGCCGCCGCGGCGGAGCTGGTCGGCCAGGCCGCTGAACGGGCCCGCCGCTTCGAGACCCAGCACGGCACCGCCCAGTTGCTGCAGCGCAGCATGCTCCCCGAGCAGCTGCCCGACCTGCCCCGGCTGCGCATCGCCGCCCGGTACGACCCCGGCGTGGACGGCAACGCCGCCGGCGGTGACTTCTACGACGCGTTCGTGCTGCCCACCGGTGCGCTCGGGGTGGTCCTCGGCGACGTGGCCGGGCACGATGTCCAAGCCGCCGCCCGGATGGGGCAGGTGCGGGCGGCGCTGCGGGCGCTGGCGCTCACCGATCCCCGTCCGGACGCGGTGCTCACCGGCCTGGACCGGCTGGTCGCCAGCCTCTGCACCGAGGGCGGGACGCAGGAACTGTTCGTCACGGTGGTGTTCGGGGTGATCGAGGCCGACCGGGAGCGGATCACCCTGGCCAGTGCCGGGCACCCGGCCCCGCTGGTCCGGCACTGCCCGGCGGGCGGCGAGCCCGCGGCCGGGTACGTCGAGGTGCCCCCCGGCCCGCCGCTGGGTCTGGGCTACCGCCCGCGCACCACCGTCGTGCCGTTCCACCCCGGCGACACGCTGCTGCTGTACAGCGACGGGGTGGTGGAGCGGCGCTGGCAGGACCTGTCCACCGGGCTGGCGGGGCTGAAGGCGGCGGTGACGGCCGCGAGCAGCGGCGACCCCCGGGCGCTCTGCGCCGTGGCCACCGCGGCCGTGGCCGGCGCGACGGAGGACGACGTGGCGGTGCTGGCCGTGGAGCACGCGGTCAAGCCGAGCCGCTCGGCCAGCATGGAGGTGCCGGCGGAGCCGACCGCGCCCGGCCGGGTGCGCCACTGGATGACCGCCCAGCTCACCGAGTGGCAGGTGCCCGAGGCGCTGATCGGCGCCGCGGTGCTGTGCACCAGCGAGCTGACCACCAACGCGCTGCTGCACGCCGGCACCGCCGCCCGGGTGGAGATCGACCTGAGCGCGGAACGGCTGCTGGTGTCGGTCGCCGACTCCGGCACCCGGGGCCAGGTGACCCGGGCACAGACCGACACCCTGAGCAGCCGCGGGCGCGGCCTGGGGCTGATCGAGGAGCTGAGCGACGCCTGGGGAACCGACCCCACGGTGCGCGGCTCGACGGTCTGGTTCGAGATCCTCATCCCGGCCGGGTGAGTCGCGCGTCGGCACCGACGCGGGCGGGTAGAAGAGGAGCCATGCCTACCGATAACCGCTGCGGCGTCCTCTTCGACGTCGACGGCACCCTGGTCGACACCACGTACCTGCACACGGTGAGCTGGTGGGAGGCGCTGCGCCAGGCCGACCACCGGGTGCCGATGGCGCGTATCCACCGGGCCATCGGCATGGGCTCGGACAAGCTCCTCGACCACCTGCTCGGCCCGGAGCGGGACCGGAGCGCCGACGGCAGGCTGCGCGACGAGCACGACGCCCGGTACGCCGGGTACTGGCAACGGCTGGTGCCGCTGCCGCGGGCGGTGGAGCTGCTGCGCGCCTGCGCGGCGCGCGGTCTGCGGGTGGTGCTGGCCAGCTCGGCGGCCGAGCACGAGATGGCTGCCCTGCGGGCCGCCCTCGACGCGGACGACGTGATCGACACCGTCACCTCGTCGGCCGACGCGCGGCACAGCAAGCCGGCGCCGGACATCCTCGTCGCCGCGTTGGAGCAGTCCGGGCTGAGCGCCGGGCGGGTGGTGTTCGTCGGCGACTCGGTCTGGGACGTCGCGGCGGCCGGCCAGCTCGACATCCCCTGCATCGGTCTGACCTGTGGCGGCACCAGCCGGGCGGAGCTGGCCGGCGCCGGCGCGGTGGCGGTCTACGACGACCCGGGCGCGCTCCTGGACGCCCTCGGCGAGAGCGCGATCGCCGCCCTGGGCTGAAACCGGCGCGGAGGGGTGGTTGCCGTGGAACCGGTCGATGTCGCGTTCGCCGTGGTGGGTGTCGGTGCGCTGCTGGCAGGGATCCTGCCGCGAGTGCTGGAACGCCGGCCGCTGTCCATGCCGATCGCCTTCCTCGGGCTCGGCGTGCTGGTCTTCCTCCTCCCCACCGGGCTGCCCACCCCCGACCCGCTGCGCTGGCCCGAGCTGACCACCCACCTCACCGAGGTCGGCGTGATCGTCGCGCTGATGGGCGCCGGGCTCAAGATCGACCGCCGGCTCAGCTGGGCCCGCTGGTCGTCGACCTGGCGACTGCTCGCCGTCGCCATGCCGCTGTGCATCGCGGCGGTGGCCCTGCTCGGCTGGTGGTGGGCGGGCCTGGTGCCGGCGACGGCGCTGCTGCTGGGCGCCGTGCTCGCCCCGACCGATCCGGTGCTCGCCGCGGACGTGCAGGTGGGCGAGCCGAGTGACGTGGAGGACTCCGAGGACGAGGTGCGCTTCGCCCTCACCTCCGAGGCCGGGCTGAACGACGGCCTGGCCTTTCCCTTCGTGTACGCGGCCGTCGCGATCGCCACCACCAGCCTCGGGCCGGCCGACTGGCTGGCCCGCTGGTTGACCGTCGAGGTGGGCTACAAGCTCACCGTCGGCGTGGG
This sequence comes from Micromonospora sp. NPDC007271, assembly GCF_040634005.1. Classification (NCBI taxonomy): domain Bacteria; kingdom Bacillati; phylum Actinomycetota; class Actinomycetes; order Micromonosporales; family Micromonosporaceae; genus Micromonospora; species Micromonospora sp. NPDC007271. Next base: position 5,960 of record NZ_JBEYER010000121.1, on the reverse strand, counting down.
TGGCGGGCTGCTCGTCGGCTGGCTGCTCGGCAAACTGTTCTTCCGGGCGCCGAGCGCGCTGCGGCTGGCCCGGCACGCCGAGGGCTTCCTCGCGCTGGCCGCCACCTTCCTGGCGTACGGCGTGGTGGAGGTGGCCGGCGGGTACGGCTTCCTGGCCGTCTTCGTGGCCGCCCGGGCGATCCGGGCCGCCGAGCGGACCCACGAGTTCCACTCGGTGCTGCACGCCTTCGCCGAGCAGGTCGAGCGCCTGCTCACCGTGCTGTTGCTGCTGCTCCTCGGCGGCGCGGTGATCGGCGGGCTGCTCGCCCCGCTGACCTGGCCGGCGGCCCTGGTCGGGCTGGCCCTGATCTTCGTGGTCAGACCGCTGGCCGGCTGGCTGTCGCTGCGCGGCGCCCCGGGCCGCCCGGCCGAGCGCTGGGTGATCGCCCTGTTCGGCATCCGCGGCGTCGGCTCGTTCTACTACCTGGCGTACGCGACCAGCCACGCCCACTTCCCGCAGGCCGAGCTGTTGTGGGCCACGGTCGGCCTGGTGGTGATCGTCTCTGTGGTGGTGCACGGTATCGCGGCCACGCCGGTGATGCTGCTGCTCGACCGGGCGGGCGAGCGGACGCACGACGCCTCGGCGCGGGAGCGGACGGACGAGCCCGCCCTGGGCGGGGCCCGGGGCTGACCGTGCAGAAGCCGGCGTCCCGCCGGATCGACGAGTTCCGGGCGTAGACCGGCTGCGGCCGGTGAGTCAGCGCGGGGGCAGGCGGTGCAGCTCGACCTCGTCGAGCCGCCCCGCCGCCACCCGGGCGGTGAGGTAGGTCGCGTAGGGCTGGGCCCGCCGGTCGGTGGGTGAGCCGGGATTGAGCAGGCGCAGCCCGTTCGGGGCGACGCTGTCCCAGGGGATGTGCGAGTGCCCGAAGACGAGCAGGTCGCAGTCGGGGAAGCGGGCCGCGCAGCGCTCCTCCCGGCGGGTCTTCGGCCCGGTCTCGTGCACCATCGCCACCCGCAACCCGGCCAGTTCGACCCGGGCCACCTCGGGGAGCCGGGCGCGCAGCGGTGGCCCGTCGTTGTTGCCGTACACGCCGACCAGCCGGCGGGCCCGGGCCGCCACGGCGTCCAGCAGCGACACGTCGACCCAGTCCCCGGCGTGCAGCACGACGTCGGCGGCGTCGATCGCCGCCCAGAGCGGTGGGGGCAGGTCCCGCGCCCGCTTCGGCACGTGCGTGTCGGCGGTGATGACCAGATCCATGCCCGCATCCTCCCTCGCCACCGTCCGGCGTTACCGCTGCTCGCGGGTGGGAACGCGGCGGGTGACGAAGGAGGATCCCATGACCAGACCCCCGACGCCGTGGCGGCCCGGGATGCCCGGCGGCGACAACCTCCCGTCCGGTCCGGGCGGTCGTCCCACCCCGCCGAGCGAGGACGGACACGGGCCCCAGACCGGCCCGCCGACCGTCACGATCGGGTCGTACCCGGACTATCCGTCCGCCCAGCGCGTCGTGGACTACCTGGCCGACAACCGGTTTCCGGTGGAGCGGACGTCGATCATCGGCACCGACCTCACCCTGGTCGAAACGGTGATGGGCCGGATGACCACCGGCCGGGCCGCCGTGGTGGGCGGGGCCGCCGGCGCCTGGTTCGGGCTCTTCATCGGGTTGCTCTTCGGCATCTTCACCACGGCCAACTGGGTCGCGGTGATCGTGATCGGGCTGGTGATCGGCGCCATCTGGGGTGCCGTCTTCGGCGGGGTCGTCCACGCGATGACCGGCGGCCGGCGGGACTTCACCTCGTCCAGTTCGCTGCGGGCCAGCCAGTACGCGGTGACCGTGGAGGCCGACCTGGCCGACCTGGCCCGGCAACTGCTCGGGCGGATGCATCTCACGCCGACCGGCACGATCGCCCGGTAGTCGCCCGACCGTCGCCCGGCAGGAAGCCCTTCAAATTTCAAGCACACCCCCCATCATCAAGCAACTGTCGCGCCGCTCACCCGGGATGCCAGGCGCTTGTTAAAAATTGAAATGCTGCTACTCTCGGAGCCATGACCGAGCGCCTGAGCCCCGAGCGGACGGCCGCCTGGCGCGCGTATATCGAGGCGAGCCAGCGGCTGTTCACGCAACTCGAGGACGATCTGCGCACCGACAGCGAGCTCAGCTTCGCCGACTACCACGTGCTGGTCCTGCTCTCCGAGGCGCCGGGGCAGCGGCTGCGGATGGGCGAGCTGGCCGGCCGGCTGGTGTTCTCACCGAGCCGGCTGACGTACCAGATCTCCTCGATGCAGAAGCGCGGCCTGGTCGCCCGGCAGTCCTGCCCGGAGGACCGGCGGGGCAGCGAGGCCGTGCTGACCGCGGCCGGCCTGCTGGCGCTGCGCGAGGCCGCGCCGCACCACCTGCGCTCCGTGCGCGTCCACCTGATGGACGACCTCGACGACGCCGAGGTCGCCTGCCTCACCCGGGTCTTCGAGCGGCTCGGCCGGCGCCTGCGCGCCGACCGCGACGCGTCGTCCACCCCGGCCGACAAGTAAGGAGCCCGCGATGCCCGCCATCACCGTCGACGACGTCCTCGTCCTGCCCCGCCTGCCGCAGCTGGACGAGTCCACCACCTACCGCCCGGTCCGCCGGCTGACCACCGCCCCGAGCGGGTACGAGGGTGAGGGCTTCCCGGTCCGCCGGGCCTTCGCCGGCGTCCCGCTGAGCGAACTGGACCCGTTCATCCACCTCGACCAGATGGGCGAGGTCGACTACGCGCCGGGTGAGCCGAAGGGGACCGCCTGGCACCCGCACCGCGGCTTCGAGACGGTGACCTACATGATCGACGGGATCATGGACCACCAGGACTCGCAGGGCGGCGGCGGCACCATCACCAACGGCGACACCCAGTGGATGACGGCCGGCAGCGGCCTGCTCCACATCGAGGCGCCGCCGGAGCAGCTGGTGATGAGCGGCGGCCTCTTCCACGGCCTCCAGCTCTGGGTCAACCTGCCCCGGGTGGCGAAGATGAACCCACCGCGCTACCAGGACATCCGCGGGCGGGAGGCGGCGCTGCTGACCACGCCCGACGGCGGCGCGCTGATCCGGGTGATCGCGGGCGCGATCGCCGGGCACAAGGGCCCGGGCTCGACCCACACCCCGATCACCATCGCCCACGTGACGCTCCAGCCGGGCGCGGAGCTGAGCCTGCCCTGGCGGCCGGACTTCAACGCGCTGGTCTACGTGCTGGCCGGCCGGGGCACGGTGGGCACCGACCGCCGCCCGATCCACCTCGGCCAGCTCGCCGTGCACGGCCCCGGCGACGCGCTGCGGGTCACCGCGGACGCGAAGCAGGACGGCAACAGCCCGGCCCTGGAGCTCTACCTCATGGGCGGGGAGCCGATCCGGGAGCCGGTGGCGCACTACGGCCCGTTCGTGATGAACACCCGGGACGAGCTGATCCAGGCGTTCGAGGACTTCCAGGCCGGCCGGCTCGGCGTGATCCCGGCCGGGCGGCTGCCGCACACCGGCGGCGAGGGCGACCGCCCCTGACGGACGCCCGCGGTGGGCGCCCCGGGCTCGTCCCGGGCGCCCACCGGCGTCCCGGGCCCGGCCCCGGGCGCCGCCGTGGTCAGGAGACGGCGAAGATGCCGGCCACGCCGAGGATCACCATCAACAGGACCGCCACCAGCGCACCCCGTTCCCCCTCCACCGCCTGGTCGCGGTACTCGGTCACGGTGTTCGTCGTCTCGGCGGGCATGCTGCGGCCTCCTCATGGTGCGTCTGGGGGTCCGACAGAGCCCGCGTGAAGGCCCTGCCGGCCTGGGGTGGCCGGCGTGGGGACCGTTCGGGGGCCCTGCCGTGAGGACGTTCTCGACCTCGGTGGGCTGGAGCGCGGCGATGCGGGACTGGTCCCGTGCCGCCCTGGAACGCGCCAACCGGGAGCTGAGTTACCCGTTTGGACGGCGGGAAACCTGGCCGGGCCCTTGATTCCGGGCCGATTCCCGGCATCCCGGTCTCGGCCGGTAGCCGGCGCGAGGAGGCGGGCTACGACCCGGACGGCAGGCCGCTGCCGAGCCCGGACCCGAGGTCGGCGACGGCCGACGGATCGTCGAGCGCGTGCGGTCCGGGCGGGTACGCGAACGACACCCGCGGCGAGTAGAGGCCGCCGCGGATCACGAGCGGGTTGGCGGGGCGGAGCGCGTAGACCGGATGCTCCGGGGTGAGGAACTCGACCGACTCGATCTCGAACGGGCTCACCGGCTCCGCCACGTACGGGTAGTCGGCGGTGAGCAGTTCACCGTCCCGGATGGTCAGAAAGCGGTGGTGGCCGCTGCACATCCGGCTGCCGGTGTGCCCGACCCGGGCCACGGTCCGGATGATCGGCGTCCCGTCCACGCGGGTCTCCGCGGTGAGCTGTTCGCCCCGCAGCTCGAGCCGGGTCACCCCGGGCGCCGCCGGCGCGCCCCGAGCGGCGGCGTACGCGCGCACCCGGGGGCTGGAGGCGAGGTAGTGGGTCCACCAGCCGCCCCCGGGGATGTCCCCCGCCGGCGGCGCGTCGAGGCCGTCGAGGGCGAGGCCGAGGTAGGTGAGGGAGAACGCACCGAAGCCGGAGGTCTGTGACCCGTCGTCCACCACGTACTGGCAGAGGAACACCTCACCGTCGGCGCGGGGCCGGAGCGCGGCGGGCACGAGCGCCGTGGCCTCGTCGGGGGCCGCGGGGAGCCAGCTGAGCTGGAGCACCCGGGCGTTGACGACGAGTTGCGCAGCGACGGGATCGAGCACGGTGCCTCCGTAGACGAGTACACCCGACGCTACGGGCAGTCCCGTCGGTGGGACAACGACCGAAAGCCGACAATGCGAGCCGAGTGTCGGGTTTCCCGTTGACCGGAAGGCCGCTCGGGCGGCACCAACCGGGCACCGGACCCGACTGCAGGGATGCCGGTCAGGTCCCGCCGGAAGCGCTATCAGGCGGTAAGTCCCTTAAGTGCCTCATACTTTCGGCTAGATTTCCCCGAGCCGATCGGGTTACGGTGGCTCCCGAACGGACAACTGGAGCTGAACCAAGCGTCACGTCTCTTCTTCGTGGACGAGGTGCAGGGAGGACCACCAATGACCGCGCACACGATCAGCGAGCAGCGGACCACACCGCCGTCCACCTCCGAAAAGCTCAACCCGCGCACACTCACCGACAGCGCCGCCGATCTGCTCGACGCGATGGCCGCACTGCCCGCCAACCACCCGTCGCGTTCCGCGCTGCGCGACCGGGCCATCGAGGCGTGGCTGCCGCTCGCCAACCACCTCGCCCTCCGCTACAGCGGCCGCGGGGAGCCCACCGACGACCTGGCGCAGACCGCCGCGGTCGGTCTGATCAAGGCGATCGACAAGTTCGACCCCTCCCGCGGCGTCGACTTCGCCGGCTACGCCATCCCGACCATCATCGGCGAGCTCAAGCGGCACTTCCGCGACCGCACCTGGGACATCCGGGTGCCCCGTCGCCTCCAGGAGCTGCGGCTGGCCATCTCCGACGCCAACAGCTCGCTGCTGCAGACCCTCGGCCGCTCGCCGACGGTCGCCGACATCGCCGCCCACCTCAAGCTCACCGAGGAGGAGGTCCTGGAGGGACTGGAGGGCGCGCGCGCGTACAACGCGGTGTCGCTGTCCACCCCGACCGGGGACGGCGACCGGGCCACCGAGCTTGGCGATCTGCTCGGCGACGAGGACGGCGAGTTCGAGCTGGCCGAGCTGCGGGTCGCGCTGGGCCCGGCGCTGGCCACGCTCGACGAACGCGAGCAGCGGATCCTCACCCTGCGCTTCTACGGCAACCTGACCCAGTCGCAGATCGCCGAGCAGGTCGGCGTGTCCCAGATGCACGTGTCCCGGCTACTGGCGAGGGCGCTGACCAAGCTGCGCGGGCAGCTCGACGGAACGTACTAGGGGTGGGGCGGTGGCCGGTCCGCGTCGTCCACGGCGAGTTGGGCGGTCACCGTCTCGGCGAGCGGGCGG
>NZ_JBEYER010000120.1:0-19484 GCF_040634005.1 Micromonospora sp. NPDC007271 | reverse complement strand
TGGCACTGGCTTATCAAGCACCCTGTTGAGTTCTCAAAGAACAACCACACACCATTCGGAAACCCCCCACCAAGGGGACCCCCGTCCGGGGCAACCTCTCCAAGCTACCCGGTCGGACCTTCACTGTCAACCTCGTATCCGAGGTGATCAGCTTTGGTTCGAACCGACCCACGCTGACGCACGCCGTATCCGGCGGTCGTTACTGTCGTGGTTTCCGGCGGACCGGCCGGTCGCCGCTCTCGCGGCCACCCGCCCGGCTCCCTGCCGGCTTTCGAACTCTACCCGGTCGGTTTCGCGATCGCAACCCCGTGTTTCTCGGAGTGTCTCGCACCACCCGGATCCTCAGCCTCGCTCGGCGTCTCCGCCACGAGCCTGGTGCCCGCTCTCGGCCGGTTTGTCCTGCCTCCCGCGTGCAGAGAGAAAGTTACGCGGATGGGCTCGAGAAGGCAAATCAGGGTTCATCACTGCGTTCGTCGGCCGGGTTCCGGAGACCGGATGGCGGACGACGGCGTTCGGAGGAGACCGCCGGCGGCCCGGCCGTGCCAGAGTGTCTGACATGGATGACGTGTCGCGGTCCCCGGTGGCGACGCTCGCCGAGGAGACCCTGCTCGGCCTGCTCCTGCCGTTCTGGCAGTTGGTCATCGGCGCCTTCGTGGTCTTCGTCGTCCTCGGGTCGGTGGGACGCCTGGCCCGGCGCGGCCCCTCCCGGATGACCACGGCGCTGCTGGTCACCGCCCTGGCGATCGCCGGCTTCGCGGTCGTCGGCGTGCTTCTCGAAAGCTGACCCGACTCACAGCCGACGATTGGCGAGACTGGGCAGCTCGGCGCGGATCACCCGCAGCCGGTCGAGGTCCAGGTCGGTCACCGCCAGGCCCGGCCCGTCGGGGACCTGGCTGAGCACCGTCCCCCACGGATCCACCACCATGCTGCGCCCGAAGCAGGTCCGCCCCGGCTCGTGGTCACCGGTCTGGCCGGCGGCCGCGACGAAGCACTGGTTCTCGATCGCCCGCGCCCGGAGCAGGACCTCCCAGTGGTCCCGGCCCGTGTGCATCATGAACGCGGCGGGCACCACCAGCAGCTCGGCGGCGCCCTGCACCGCCAACCGTCGGTAGAGCTCCGGGAAACGCAGGTCGTAACAGATGGAGAGCCCGACCCGCAGGCCCTCGACGTCGACCACCACCGGCTGGTCGCCCGGGGAGACCGTCGCCGACTCGTGGTACGACACCCGGCCGGGGATCTCCACGTCGTACAGATGGATCTTGCGGTAGCTGGCGGCGAGCGCCCCGGTGCGGTCGAAGACCAGCGAGGTGTTCCAGGTGTGTTCCGGGTCGGGCCCGGCCTCGTGGAACGAGCCGGCGATCACCCACATGTTGAGCCGGCGGGCGACCCCGGCGAAGAACCTCCCCACCACGCCGTCGACGGGCTCGGCCGGCGGCATCCGGTCGGCGGTGCCGAGATAGTCGACGTACTCCGGGAGCACGGCGAGGTCGGCACCGGCCGCCGCGGCCCTGGTCAGCAGGGCCTCGGCGGCGGCGAGGTTCGCCGCCCGGTCGTCGCGGGCGTTGAGCTGGCAGACGGCGACGCGCATGGGGCTCAGCGTACGGGCGGGCGACGGCCGGCGACAGGGCTCAGCTGCCCGCCCCAACCGGTGCGCCGGCCAGGAGGACGACGAGTTGGGCCGGACGGGCTGGGGCCGGGTGCGGCCGGCACGTGGTCAGGCCGACTTCTCCTCGCGGTCCCGACGGGCCCGGCGACCGGTGAACTCGCGGGGCACGATGGTCGGGTTCACGTTCTCCAGCACCACCTCGCGGGTGATCAGCACCCGGGCGGCGTCGGGGTTGCTCGGCACCTCGTACATCACGGAGAGGAGAACCTCTTCCATGATCGCGCGTAGGCCGCGGGCGCCGGTGCCCCGGAGCATGGCCTGGTCGGCGATGGCCTCCAGCGCGGGCTGTTCGAACTCCAGCTCCACCCCGTCCAGCTCGAAGAGGCGCTGGTACTGGCGGACCAGGGCGTTGCGCGGCTCGGTGAGGATCTGGACCAGCGCCGAGCGGTCGAGGCTGCGCACATTGGTGATCACCGGGAGTCGGCCGATGAACTCGGGGATCAGGCCGAACTTGAGCATGTCCTCCGGCATGACCTGGCTGAAGATGTCGTCGGTCGACCGCTCGGAGACCGACCGGAGGCGGGCACCGAAGCCGGTGCCACCCGAACCGGTGCGCGCCTCGATGATCTGGTCGAGGCCGGCGAAGGCGCCACCACAGATGAACAGCACGTTGGTGGTGTCGATCTGGATGAATTCCTGGTGCGGGTGTTTGCGCCCGCCCTGCGGCGGCACGTTCGCCACCGTGCCCTCGAGCATCTTCAGCAGCGCCTGCTGCACGCCCTCGCCGGAGACGTCCCGGGTGATCGACGGGTTCTCCGACTTGCGGGCGATCTTGTCGACCTCGTCGATGTAGATGATCCCGGTCTCGGCGCGCTTGATGTCGTAGTCGGCCGCCTGGATGAGCTTGAGGAGGATGTTCTCCACGTCCTCGCCGACGTACCCCGCCTCGGTGAGGGCGGTGGCGTCGGCGATCGCGAACGGGACGTTGAGCATCCGGGCCAGGGTCTGCGCCAGGTGGGTCTTGCCGCAGCCGGTGGGGCCGAGCAGCAGGATGTTGGACTTGGCCAGCTCGACGCCGTCGTTGCCGGCGCCCGGCGCGCCGGCCGCCTCGGCCTGGATCCGCTTGTAGTGGTTGTAGACCGCGACGGCGAGCGCCTTCTTGGCCTGCTCCTGGCCGACGACGTAGTTGTCGAGGAACTGGCAGATCTCCATCGGCTTGGGAAGCTCTTCCCACTTCACCTCGCCGGATTCGGCCAGCTCCTCCTCGATGATCTCGTTGCAGAGATCAATGCACTCGTCGCAGATGTAGACCCCGGGGCCCGCGATGAGCTTCTTGACCTGCTTCTGCGACTTGCCGCAGAAGGAGCACTTGAGTAGGTCGCCGCCGTCACCGATCCGTGCCACCTACGTTCTCCCTGCACTCGTCGGCCGGAACGCCGGCCCTGACCTGCGGGCGCCCGGCGCCCGTCCGTCTGTCGTCCCACCCGCCGGTCCGACCCAGCGAAGCGGTACAGACCCGACGTTACCCGCTGGCGGAGGTTTCTCCGACCCCCAAAACGGGGTGTGTCAGAGGCCGGCCGGGATCACACCCCGGCCGACCTCCGACCCGGCACAGCTCAGCTCGCGGCGTGCGCCGCCAGCAGACCCTTCTTGCGGCTGGTCAGGATGGTGTCGACCAGCCCGTACTCCTTGGCCTCCTCGGCCGTCATGATCTTGTCGCGGTCGATGTCCTTGCGGACCTGCTCGACCGGGCGCTTGCAGTGGTGGGAGAGCATGTCCTCCAGCTGCGTCCGCATCCGCAGGATCTCCCGCGCCTGGATCTCGATGTCCGAGCCCTGGCCGTAGCCGCCCTCGGTGGCCGGCTGGTGGATGATGATCCGGGAGTTGGGCAGCGCCATCCGCTTGCCCGGCGTGCCCGCGGAGAGCAGCACCGCCGCCGCGCTGGCCGCCTGGCCGAGGCAGACGGTCTGGATGTCCGGGCGGACGTACTGCATGGTGTCGTAGATCGCCGTCATGGCGGTGAAGGAGCCGCCGGGCGAGTTGATGTACATGATGATGTCGCGGTCCGGGTCGGTGCCCTCGAGCGTCAGCAGCTGGGCCATCACGTCGTTGGCCGACGCGTCGTCCACCTGGACGCCGAGGAAGATGATCCGGTCCTCGAAGAGCTTGTTGTACGGGTTGGACTCCTTCATCCCGTACGACGTGCGCTCGACGAACGACGGCAGGACGTAGCGGTTGTGCACGGCCGCGAACTGGGGCGGCAGGCTCAGGTCGGTCATCGTCAGCTCCTCGGTCAGCTCAGGGTCCCGGCGCCCTCCGGAACCTGGGCGGCTCCGGTGATCACCTTGTCGATGAAGCCGTAGTCCATGGCCTCCTGGGCGGTGAACCAGCGGTCACGGTCCGAGTCCGCCTCGATCTGGGCCTGGGTCTGGCCGGTGTGGAACGCGACCCGCTCCTGGAACATGCGCTTCGTGTAGAGCATCTGCTCCGCCTGGATCGCGATGTCGGCGGCGGTGCCGCCCACGCCGCCGGACGGCTGGTGCATCATGATCCGCGCGTGCGGCAGCGCGTAGCGCTTGCCCTTGGTGCCCGCGCAGAGCAGCAGCTGGCCCATCGAGGCCGCCATGCCCATCGCCACGGTCGACACGTCGTTGTCGATGAACTGCATCGTGTCGTAGATCGCCATGCCGGAGTAGACCGAGCCACCCGGCGAGTTGATCCACAGGTTGATGTCGCGGTCCGGGTCCTCCGCCGCGAGCAGCAGGAGCTGCGCGCAGATGCGGTTGGCGACCTGGTCGGTCACCTCGCTGCCCAGGAAGATGATCCGCTCCTTGAGCAACCGGTTGTAGACCGAGTCGTCGAGGTTGCCAATGTTGTCGCCACCGCGGGCCTCGATCGCCCGGAGCGGCTTCGCTGGGATGTGCATGTCGGTCATGGCAGCCCTTCGCTCTCCGTACCGTCCTACCCGACACTAACCGCTCAGCCGGGGGGAGTACTCCCGGTCGGGGCACTGTTCGCTCTCAGCGCAGCTGTGCTGAAAGGCGTACCCCGGAAAGGGTTTCGGCCGCCGCCCAGCGCGCAGCGAGGGACGGCGGCCGACACCGACGATCAGTGCTCGTGGCTGTGCTCGGCCTCGTTCTGGGCGCGCAGCGCGTCGAGGGTGACCTCGTTCCCGGCCGAGTCCTTGATCTTGATCTTCTCCATCACCGAGGCGAGCGCCTTGCCCCGGCGGACGTCACCGAAGACGGCCGCGGCGGCACCGGAGCGGACCAGCTGGTCGTAGTACTGCTGCGGAGCCATGCCGGCGCGCTGGGCGCGGTGGACGATCTCGTGGCCGAACTCGTCGTCGGAGACCTGGACGTCCTCGGCGTCGGCGAGGGTGTCCAGCAGGAGCTGGATCTTGACGCCCTCGGTCGCCGCCTCGGTGAGCTCGGCGTCGATCTGCTCCTCGGTCTTCTCCTCGGCGGCGAGGTACTCCTCCAGGGAGGCGCCGATCCGCTCGAGCTGGTCGACCATGGCGGCCTTGCGGCTCTCGACCTCCTCACGGACGACGCCCTCCGGCGCCGGCACGTCGGCGGCGGCGACCATCTGCTCGAGGGCCTTGTCCCGGGCGGCGTAGATCTGCTCGACCTTCTTGCCCCGGGTCACCCGCTCGCGCAGGTCGTCACGCAGCTCCTCGATGGTGTCGAACTCGCTGGCCAGCTGGGCGAAGTCGTCGTTGAGCTCGGGCAGCTCCTTCTCCTTGACCGTGCGGACGGTTACCGCCACCTCGGCGTCCCGGCCGGCGTAGTCGCCGCCGACGAGCTGGGTGGAGAAGGTGGTGGTGGCGTCGGCGGCCAGGCCGACCAGGGCCTCGTCCAGGCCCGGCAGGAGCTGCTTGCTGCCGACCTCGTGCGAGATGTTGCTCGCCTGCCCGCCCGGCACCTCCTCGCCGTCGACGGTGGCGTTCAGGTCGATCTGGACGTAGTCGCCCTCCTGGGCGGCCCGCTCGACGGTCTTCAGCGTGGCGAACCGCTCGCGGAGGCTGTTGACCTGCTCGTCGATCTCGCTGTCGGCGACCTGGATCTCGTCCACGGTCACCTCGATCGAGGCCGGGTCCGGCAGGGTGATCTCCGGGCGGACGTCGACCTCGGCGGTGAAGTTGAGCGAGTCGCCGTCGGCGAACTCGGTGATCTCGACCTCCGGGCGACCGAGGGTCTTCAGGTCGTGCTCGCGGACCGCGGCGAGGATGTTCTGCGGGATCGCCTCCTGCACCGCCTCGTTGAGCACGGTGCCCCGGCCCACCCGCTGGTCGATCACGGCGGCGGGAACCTTGCCCCGGCGGAAGCCGGGAACCTGGACCTGCTGGCCGATCTCCCGGTACGCCTTCTTGAGGCTCGGCTCGAGCTCGACGAACGGCACCTCGATGGCGAGCCGCACGCGCGTCGGGCTCAGAGTCTCGACGGTGCTCTTCACAGGCGTACTCCTTGACGGATCTCGGTTGAGTCTGGGCGTGATTTCGCGCATCGAGTGTAGGCGAGCCGGCCTGCTGCTTCGGCAGCGCCCGGGTACCGCGCGGAAAATCGGCGGGCCCCGGGGCGACCCGGCCGCGAACGACAGTCGGGGTGGCGGGATTTGAACCCACGGCCCCTCGCTCCCAAAGCGAGTGCGCTACCAAGCTGCGCCACACCCCGTGGCGACGAGAAGTGTATGCCGTCCGCGCCCGCCGGGCGGTCACCGGGGCGCGCCGAACCTCGCCGCGCGGCGCCGCGGGGCGCCGCGAGGCAGCACTTTCAGGCAAGCGTGGCTTCCCGGCGCCCCGGAAAGCCACGCTTTCAGTGCAGTTGTGCGGATCTTGCGACCCGGCGACAGGAAACGGCACGTGGTACGGGGCTGCACGTCCGGTTCCGGGATTCGGTAGGCTGTCGGGCGCGCCTCGCAACAGCGGGGTGCCCGCGGGCGTAGCTCAATGGCAGAGCTTCAGTCTTCCAAACTGACGGTGCGGGTTCGATTCCCGTCGCCCGCTCCACCGGCCTCCGGCCCAGGTCAGAGGTTGCCTCCCCCGATCCTGGGAGGAGTGGCAGGCCGATCGCTGAGCGAGCGGTCCGCATCCAGCCCGCTAGAGGTCGACGGGCGGCGGGAGTTCCGTGTGCGATGTCGAGAGCCATTTCCGCTGCTCGGACGCCATGCGTCCAGGTCGGCGGGGAGCATGAACGGTCATCCTGACGTCGATCCGACTACGCTCCGGCCGAGGTGTCCGAGCCATACGCAGTGTCGTACATCGTGCCCGCGTTCCCCCCGCCGCCTTCGCCCCGGATCGTGCCCTTGCTGGAACGCCGGCGTTGGTCTTGCATCTCGGCCATAGCTCGCCGCGCGTTCCGCATGACGGGGTCACGCGTTAACGATGCGCGGGCCACCCAGCGGTGCCGCACAACGACGACGGCTGACGTAACGACGAGCAGCAGCGCGACGCCGCCCAGGACAATCCAGAGCCAGGACATGGTCATGGTCCACTCCAATCGGCCGCTGCCCGGGTTGCTCAGCGTGCCCGCCAGCGCAAGCGATCGGCCGGCCGGCCATGAATCGGGATTGCCGGGGTGTAGAAGGGCCTCAATGCTCCACCCCGACCCCGACCCCGACCCTGCTCGGAGATACCAAGCACGGCTCAGCTAGCCGGGCCACTGCTCCGCGAGTAGCCCGTAGATGAGAGTGTCAGCCCACTCGCCTTTCATCCAGTAGTCCTGGCGCAGGTGCGCTTCCTTGACCATGCCCACACGTTGGCACAGCCGCGCCGATGCCTCGTTCCGTGCATCGAGTCGAGCAATGACCCGGTGCATGTCGCAGTGCTCAAAGGCCACGCCGATGAGGGCTCGAACAGCCTCTGTGGCAAACCCGCGGCCCGACATCGACGGATGAAAAACCCAGCCCACCTCACCCCGGGACAGCGTCTCGTCGGTCGGCCACAACACAACATCGCCGACGACCTCGCCCTTGTGCTCGACCAACAGCGCCAGAGCGGAGTCGATCCGGGTGATACCCAACCGGTGGACACGCTTGGCGACCTGCTCGGCCGCGTGCTCCCGCGACCACGGTTCCCATGGAACGTAGCGAGCAACGAGCGGGTCGCCGTAGTAGGCGAGCAGGGCATCCACGTCATCCACCCGGTACTGGCGAAGAAGCAGCCGCTCGGTACGAATCGGCAATGCCAGGTCAATCATGTCGACCAGCTCACCTTCCCCCACTCATGGGCGCGATCGGCGGCCCACCATACGGGCTCGTGCCAGTAGCCGGTGCCCGGTACGGGCGCCAGCGGGCATTAGCTGCGACCCGCGCCCCTGCCCCACAGGCGTATCAGGCATCCCGACGCATCGATGGTGGCCGTGGCCCGCTCCGTGGTGTGGTATTGGTCGTAGCCCTTGATCCGGCACGGGACGACCGGGCCATGGAGACCCCGATCCGCCTCGGCTTCGGTCCGTCAGCCTGGACATCAGCCAGCTAGAGCCCCGACGACAGGGTCGCGACGACAACAGACACGAGAAGAAATCCGGCTGCGCCAGCCCCGCAACCGGCAATCGCCAGGCCGCGACCACGTTGCCCATTCGCCTTGATCCGCTTCAGTCCGACCGCGCCGAGGACAACCGCGCATCCGGTGCCCAGCAGCAGCGGGATCAGCGCCCTGACTGGCAGCGCTAGCAGGCCAGCCATGCCCACGCTGATGAACAGCAGCGACCCCAGGCCCAGGCAACATGCCGCGATCGCCAGCACGTTGTGCCCTCGCTGATTCGCAGAGAGCTGACCGCTCATGGCATGTCCCACCCTTCTCCTGGCCACGCAGAGGCTCTGGGTAGCGCCACGAGGCCCGCCCCATCCGATGGTGAACGGGACATTAGGAGAGGGCCGTACGCGCGGGCAAGGGCCGCCGGGCCGGCATGGGCCCAGCCGTTCCGCGGTGCCCGGTTCAGGGCTCGGCCCCGCCCAGCGCCCAGACGTTCACCAGCAACGCCGATCCCGCAACGGCGGCCACCAGGATGGCCAGGCCGCCGCTGAAGAACAGGACGGCGCACAGCGCGCCGAGGGCGGCGCCGGCGACAGCGAAGGCGACGGCGCGCTGCCACCACCGCCGCCCACTGGGCGGCGGCGTGCCGGCCGGGATGATGAGGAAGTCGTCGAGGTCGGCGCGGACGTCGGCGCGCTCTTCGAGCACCAGCCGCTTCGGCGGCCGGTGCCGCAGCCGGCCGATGGGAACCAACCGGACCTGGCCGGGCAGTTCGACGACCACCCGCCGCTTCGAGGTCACGTCACCGTGGACCGTCACCGGCACGGGGGCGTTCACCGAGTCCACGGCAGGATGCCACACCACCCGCTGCCAGCGGACCGGTCTGCCGTGCCGGTCGGCGGCCAAGCTGATCCAGATGCTGTCGCCGAGGGAGATCGGCGGGCCGTCGGGCCGGAGCCCCGCCAGCACCGACGCCACCATCGAACTCCCGGGGCGCTTCACGGCCTGCCCGAACAGGACGCCGCGCAGCGCCCAGCCGAAGGCGATGAGCACAGCCACGATCCCGGCGACCGCGATCGGCACCATCAGGTCGTCCTCCGCGCTGGTCTCGTCGGGGTCGGCGGGGAAGCCGCGGGGTACGGACGCGGCCGGGTCGTAGGCCACCGGGAACCGCTGGTCCTTCCGGTAGCGGTCCGTGTCGTAGATCGCGAAGCGTTGTACGTGTGCCCGGCCGGCATGGTCCACCCACCGGACCCGGATGTCGCCGTAGTCGCCGATCCCGTCCTCGATGACGGTGCCCGCGACGACGGCGGTGGCCCGGTCCCGGGCGCTGACGTACTGGTACGCGGGCCAGCCGAGCGCGACCGCGATGACGGCGAACGCGAGCGCCGACGCGGCGAGGGCGAGGAGCGCGACCCGCAGGGCGGGACGTGGTGGGTTCATGGGACCGCCGGCTCCCCGGTGGCCGAGAGCAGCGCCCGAAGCTGGGCCGGATTCCCGTTCACGGCCTGCTCGACCAGGTCCGCCACGTCGATCAGTTCGCCTGCCGGGTTGACGAGCACGGCCGCCGTCCACCGGCTGGCCCGCGCCCATCCGGCCTGCAGCAGGACCCCGCTGAGCGCGCGGCCGAGGCTGGCGACCAGGACGTCACGCCCGGCTTCCGTCCGGACTGGCGGGGGCAGTCTGCCGATCTCCGGGTCGAGTGCCCGGGCCAGCCGCAGCCAGCTCCCGTCCGCCACCGTGTCGGCTGCCACGGCTACCGCGCGGCGTACCGAGTCCTGTCCCGTTACCTCGGCCAGCTGCGCGCCGGCCTCCCTGAGTGCCCCCTCGAAGCGTTCCGGCGCGGCGTCCAGGACCCGAACCGGCCGCAGGTCGTCCGGGTCGGCCTCGGAGCCGACGAGATCGCGTACGCACCGGCGCCGCAGCGCGTCGGCGTCGCGCAGCGCGACCGGCCGGCTGTCGTCCCAACCGAACCCCGGGTGCTCGGGCAACGCGGCGAGGCGGATGGCGGGCGGGGGGTGGCTGGCGGCGGCCATCGGGTCGACCTCGTCGCGCTCGGCCGCCGCCGCCATGCGCCGGGCGACGTGGGGGTCGCCGAGTGCCGCGTCGAGGGCTTCGTACAGATCGTCCGGGTAGGCACCGTCCTCCCCGAGCACCGCCGCCCACTCCTCGCCGAGCAGGTGGAACGCCGCGGACATCGGGCCGAGCTGGGCAAGGGCCCTGCGGACCGCCGCCGTGCCCGCGACGGCGGCGGCGTCGGCGTCGCCGGCCAGTTCGGCACTCCAACTGCGCGCCTGACTCGCCCGAAGCAACCGTTCGGCCACCGCGGCCGGGGCGCGGAACCGGTGGTCGAGACTCTCCACCAACGACTCGCGGGCCCCGAGCAGCAGGCTGGTCCGCCGGTCGCGGTTGCGCTGCTGATGGGCGATCTCGTGGGCCACCACGGCGGCGAGTTCGGCGGCGGTGAGCCGGCGCAGCAGCGGCAGCCCGAGGAGGAGTACGCAGGTGCGGGCCCCCGACGCCCTGGCCAGGACCGTCCCGGCGTCCGGCTGGGGGGTGACCCGGACGAGCAGCGGAGCCCGGAAGCCGAGCCGCTCGGCTACCTGCCGTACGAGGGCGGCAAGCTCCGGCTCGTCGGCGGGACGGATCGGGTGACCGGGGAAGCGAGGTCGGTGCGTGGCCGCGGCGATCGCCGTGACCACCAGCACGGGAAGCGAGAGGGTCGCGGGGAACACCACGTCGCGGAAGATCGCCAGGACACCGAGCGCCACCAGGCCGAGCCCGAGGGCGGCGGGATGAGCGGCGGCGGTCATCGCCGCGACGAGCGCCCAGTCGCGGACCGGCGACGGGCTGGTGCCGGGACCGCTCGTGGTCACATCCATCTCCCCCTTGCTGTCGTGGCACCGAGAGTACGGTTCCCGGCGCGCCCCGGGAAGCCATGGCGAGCCCGACGCCAGGTGGACGCTGCGATCACCGGAGATCACCGGGCGGCAAGGGCTGCGTACGATGCGGGCCGGGCAATCCCTCGGGTGGAGGTAGCGACGGATGTCAGGCCAGCAGGACGGTTTCGCCCTCGGCGTCGACCTCGGCACCTCGAACACGGTGGCCGTGCTGCGCTGGCCGGACGGGCGTACCCGGCCGTTGCTCGTGGACGGACAGCCGATCCTTCCCTCCGGTGTGTACGCCGACGCCGAGGGCCGCCTGCACGTCGGGCGGGACGCCCAGCGGTTGGCTCAGGCCGACCCGGACCGGTACGAGCCGAACCCGAAGCGCCGCGTCGACGAGCCGGACGTGGCGCTCGGCGACCGGCGGCACACCCCGGCCGAACTGCTGGCCGCGATCCTGCGCGCGATCGGCGAGGCGGCGGTCGGCGCGATCGGGTTCCTCCCGCCCGCGGTGGTGACCTGCCCGGCGACGTGGGACGCCGGGCGCCGACAGGTGCTCGCCGACGCGCTCGCGCTCGCCGGCTGGCCGTCGGCGGCCGAGCACACCCTGTCCGGTCCCACCCCGCCGGGGACCCGGTTGCTGCGCGAGCCGGTGGCCGCCGCGCGCTACTACACGGAGGTGCTGCGCCGGCCGGTCCCGGTCGGCGAGTCGGTGGCGGTCTTCGACTTCGGCGGCGGGACGCTGGACGTCACGGTAGTCCGCAACGAGGGCGCCGACCCGTGGGGCGACTCCGGCTTCACCGTCCTCACCTGCGGTGGCCTGGCCGACCTGGGCGGTCTCGACCTCGACGCCGCCCTGCTGGCGCTGCTCGGCGAACGGATCAGCGCCGCGCACCCGGCCCGGTGGGCACGGCTCACCGAACCGGAGAACACGACCCAGTGGCGGGACCGGCTCCAATTCGTCGAGAACGTGCGGGGCGCGAAGGAGATGCTCTCGCGTGGCACGGTGGCACCGGTGGCCGTACCGGGGATCGAGGCGGCCGTACCGCTGACCCGGGAGGAGTTGGAGCGGGTCGCGATGCCCCTGCTGCGCCGGGCGGTCGCCGAGACGCGGCAGGTGGTCGCCGCCGCCGGGCTGACGCCGGAGCGGCTGGCCGGGCTGTTCCTCGTCGGCGGGTCGTCCCGGATCCCGCTGGTGGCGCGGCTGCTCCACGCCGAACTGGGGATCGCGCCCACGGTGCTGGAGCAGCCGGAGCTGCCGGTCGCCGAGGGCGCGCTGACCGACCTGCCGCTGCGCCGCAACCGGCCGGCCGCCGCCCCGCTGCCGCCGGCGCCGTCCGCGCCCGGGCCCGCCCCGGCGACCCCGACCGGATCCGGCCGGCCCGGATCCGGGCCGGCCGGCGCCCTGGAGGCGGCCCTCGTGGCTGCCCGGCCCGCTGCCGGCCCGGCCGGCACGTTGCTGCTCCCCGAGGGGACGCTGCCGGCCGACGCCGACCACACCCACACCGAGCCCGCCGAGGCAGGCCGCCCCCACCCCGCGCCCGCCGGCACCGTGCCGCTCACACCGGAAGCGCCATCACCCGGCGAGGCAGGCCACACCGAGCCCGCCAGCACCGTGCCACTCCCCCCGGGAACGCCGCCGCCCGCCGAGGCTGGCCACACCCTGCCCGCCGGCACCGTGCCCGCCAGCACCGTGTCCGGCCTCGGACCGGCCGGCACCCTCCCCGGCCTCGGGCCCGCCGGGACCCTGCCCGCCGGCGTCGCGCCGGGCTCGCCAGCCGCAGCGGGTACGCCGACTCGGGTCTTCGCGGCCGGCCAGGAAGCTGCAGCCGGCCACGGAGCAGCGGCCGGCCAGGAGACAGCTGGCGGCCCCTTCGCCCCGACCGGGCCGAGCGCGGCGGGCCGGCAGCCCCACGGAGCCGCGGGAATCCCGCATCAGGCGGGGCCGTGGCCGGGCGTACCGCAGGCGGGGTGGTCGGGCGTACCCGGGCCGGGGATGCCGGGGTCGCCGGCCGCGCCGGCGCGCGGCGGTGGGCGCTCCCGGGCGCTGTGGATCTCGCTCGCCGCGCTGGCGGCCCTCGCCGGGGTGACCACGGCGGCGGTCCTCTACCTGACCCGCGACCGCCACCCCGAGCTGGACTTCGCGCCGCTCGGCAAGGGATTCCGAGTGGCGGCGGGCGCGGAGCGGCCGAGCGACATGTTCACCGCGGTCGCGGGTGACCGCGTCTATCTGGCCTACCCGCGCGACGACCGGCGGCTGGCGGTGGTCGCCGTCGAGGCGGCCACCGGCCGCGAGCTGTGGCACCGGGAGAGCACCGACCCCGCCGACCGCTGGCAGGGCCTCGTCGCGCTGCCCGGCGCGGTGGCGCTGCTCGCCGACGCGGCGGGCAGCTCGACGCCCCGGCAGCTCGAGGTGCTCGACGCCGGCTCGGTTGACCGGCGGTGGCGGCACACCGTGCACGGGGACGACGAGCTCTTCGCCGGCGAGGAGGTGCTGGTCCTCGCCGACCGGCCCGGCAAACGGCTGGTCGGCCTCGACCTGCACGACGGCAGCGAGAGCTGGTCCCTCGCCGACCCGACCGACGAGTACGGCACTTCCCGGACCAGCGTCCACGCGGTGACCACGGATGAGGGGCTCGCCGGCCCCGGGTTCGTCGACGGTGCGCCGCGCGACCCGGGACCGGCCCCGGTCCGGCAGCTCGTACAGGTGAGCGCCGACCGCTCGGTCCGGCTGATCGACGTCGCCACCGGAACCGAGCTACGCCGCCAGACCAACGTGGTCCGGCCAGACGATCTGGTCGTCGCCCACGAGGACCGGCTGTACGTGGTGGACGACAACCGGCTGCTGCTCGCGTACGACCTGGGCAGCCTGGCCAAGCCGAGCGTGCTCTACCGGTTCCCGGACGACCGGCACCGGGCCAAGGCGCTGGTGCCGTGCGGCGAGCACCGGGCCTGCCTGCTGGAGGTGGCCGACGCCGACGAGCAGACCGCGAAGGTGGTGGCCGCCACCGAGGGGAAGGGCGCGGAGCGCTGGGATGCACCGGGCATGAACGAGCTGATCCCGATCGGCACGCGGGTGCTGGCCCGACGGACGTACCCGGAACCGGCGGCCACCCTGTTCAGGCCGGACGGCCAGCGGGTGCTCGACGACGAGGAGGGCGTGGCCGTCCGGGTGGACGCCGGCAACCTGCTGCTCTTCACCGACCGGCTGAGCAGCAGCGAGGGCGACCGCAGCGTGTCCGGGGTGGGCGCCGGATCCGGCAGGGTGGTGCCGCTGGGCAACCTCAAGGACGTACGCAGCGAGTCCTGCTCGTGGAACACCGAGATCATCGCCTGCGGCTCGGCCAAGGACTTCGTGCTGTACCGCTTCGTCGCCTGATCGACCGCTCCGTCGTCTGATCGCGCCCGCGGCTCAGCCCGCCGGGCGACGGATGAACCCGGCTCGGCCGGGTAATGCGGCCGTCGTCCTGGTGGAGTGACGACCGGCGTCGCGGGGTGCCGCGACCGGGTGCGCGGGCGGGCGGCCGGACGCCGACCCGCCCGCGGCCACGGCTCAGCCGGCCCGCCCGCGGCGGCTCAGTTGCCGGTGACCCAGTTCCAGGCGGCCACGACCCACTCGGTCTGCTGGAGGTAGGCGACGCCCACCCCGGCCAGGAAGAGCGCGGTCACCAGATGGGCGCCGCGGGCGCTGCGGCGTATCCGGCCCAGCTGCCGCTCCCAGATCAGCCGGCCGAGCAGGCGGGCGAGCGCGAAGAGACCGGCGGCCGTGAGCAGGCTGAGCCCGAAGGTGAGCAGCGGGATGGTCAGGTCGCCCCGGCCGGAGATCGCCCAGATGCCCCAGCAGACGAAGGCGAAGAGGGCACCGGCGGCGCTCCACTCCCCACCCCGGCGCAGCTGCGCCAGGTGCCAGCTCATCGGGCGGCGCGGGGCGGAATCGGCGGACCAGGCACCCGGGTCGACGGCGGGGAACGGCTCGGTCCGGGGCGTATGCGGCTGCCCCACCGACGCCACGCCACGCCGGAACGCGTCCCGCTGCGGTGGCACCACCCCGACGCCCGGCTGCGGCGGCACCTCCACGGTGCGCTCGGCCCACGGCTGTGTCTGGTCCACCATCTGCTGTCCTCCCCCTCGACCGACGCCGGGCACGGTACCGAGGGTAGCGAGCCGGCAAAGAAGGTAGCGAGCCGGCAATTCGGTCGCCAGCGCCGAGGGCGATGCGTTACACACGTCCGATGATCGACGCACTGACACCCCAGGCCGAGGACTTCGACGAAATCAGGACGCTGCTGGCGCTCATCTTTCACGGCGACCTCGATCCCGAGCTGCTGGAGATTGAACGCGCCGCCTTCGAGCCGGAACGTTCCCTGCTGGTCCGCGACGACGGGACCGCCGTGGCACACGCCGGCGCGTTCACCCGCGAGCTGACCGTGCCGGGAGCCGCCGTGCCCGCCGCGCACGTGACGATGGTCGGGGTCGCTCCCACCCACCGCCGCCGGGGCCTGCTCACCGGGCTGATGCGCCGGCAGCTCCGCGAGATCCGCGACGCCGGCCGCGAGCCGGTCGCGGTGCTCTGGGCCAGCGAGGGCCGGATCTACCCCCGGTTCGGTTACGGCCTGGCCGCCCAGCGGTACACGCTGAGCTGCGACACCACCGAGCTGCGGCTGCCGGAACCGGCGTCCGCCGAGGGCACGCTCCGCCTGGACCGACCGGCCGCGCACCAGGCCGAGCTGGCCCGACTGTACGACCGGGTACGCGCCGGCCGTCCCGGCTGGTCCAGCCGGGACGAACACTGGTGGGCGTACGTGCTCGCCGACGCCAAGGCCCTGCGGGGCGGCGCCACCGAGCGTCGGGTGCTGCTGCACGAGGGGCCCGACGGCCTGGACGGGTACGCCCTCTACCGGACCAAGGGGGAGTGGGACCGGACCGGCCCGCGTGGCGAGGTCCGGGTCGACGAGGTGGTGGCCGGGAACCCGGCGGCGTACCTGGCGCTGTGGCGGCTGCTGCTGTCGCTCGACCTGACCCGGCGGCTGTCATTCGACCGGGCCGCCGTGGACGAGCCGCTGCTGTGGCTGGTGAACGAGCCGCGGCAGCTCGGCGCCCACCTCGACGACGCCCTCTGGGTACGCCTCGTGGACGTCCCGGCGGCGTTGGCCGCCCGCCGGTACGCCACCGACGTCGACGTGGTCGTCGAGGTCACCGACGAGCTGCTGCCGGAGAACGCCGGCCGGTGGCGGCTGGTTGGCGGGCCGGCCGGGGCCGAGTGCACGCCCACCACGGCGGCGGCCCAGCTCACCTGCGACGTACCCGCCCTCGGCGCGCTCTACCTCGGTGGGGCCGGGCTGGCGGCGCTCGCCGCCGCCGGCCGAGTCCGGGAACTGGTGCCGGGCGCGTTGGCGGCGGCCGGCCCGGCCTTCGGCTGGCACCGCGCCCCGGCCCCGATGGAGGTCTTCTGACGCGGGCGCGGCGGTTCGCGCTCCGAGAGCAGCCGGCTCCGGCCCGCGTTCGCCGCACGCGCGCCGCCCCACGGCTCCGGCCGGCCGAGCGGCGCGCGGGGCGCGGCGGGGCGGTACGGTCGGGTGATGGGTGATGCGGAGCGACGGCGACGCCGGCTGCGGCACCAGAGCGCGGCCGGAGCGGCGGACGGTGAAGGTGCCGCCGGGCGCCCCGGCAGGCATGAGCCCGACGGCACCTCCGCGGCGGGGCCGACCGCGACCACGGCCGCAGTGCACGACGACGACGGCTCCAGGTCGCCGCGTGGCGCCAGACGCGCCGAGCCGGAGTTGTCGGACGGCTCCAGGTCGCCGCGTGGCGCCAGACGCGCCGAGCTGGAGTCGTCGGAGCCCCGGCCGCGCCGCACGGGTCCCGCCACAGAGGAGGGCGAGCGGGGGCTGCGCGGCCTGGTCGGCTCGGGGTCCTCACAGGTGAGCGTGACCGCCGCGCTGCGGGCGCGGGACGCCGCCCGGCCGTCCGACGCGGACCTGGCCGAGGCCGAGGCTCGCGTCGTGATCGTGCGCCGCAACTGGGTACCCCGGGAGGAGCTGCCCCGCACCAACCGCTGACCGCCGGCACCGGGCCGGCGGGCGCAGCGCCGTGAACTCCCCGCCCCGCTGAGGCGGGAGCTGCCCGGGCGGCCCCGCCGCCGTCCGGACCGATGCGCGCCGGCGGGGCGGACCGGCGTCAGGCGGGCAGGTCGGGCAGCTGGCGGCCCTGCTCGTAGGCCGCCACCTGGGCGATCCGGCGGGCGTGCCGGGGGTTGCCCGAGAAGGGCGTGGTCAGGAACGCCTCGACCAGGGCGGTCGCCTCGTCCAGGGTGTGCTGGCGGGCGCCGACGGCGACGATGTTGGCGTCGTTGTGCTCCCGAGCCAGCTGGGCCGTGTCGACGTTCCAGGCGAGCGCCGCCCGGACGCCGGCGATCTTGTTGGCGGCGATCTGCTCACCGTTGCCGGAGCCACCGATGACCACCCCGAGGCTGCCCGGGTCGTTGACCACCCGGTCGCCGGTGTGCAGGCAGAACGCCGGGTAGTCGTCGTCCGGGTCGTAGGCGTGCGGACCGACGTCGACCACCTCGTACCCCTGCTTGGCCAGGTGGTTGACCAGATGGCCCTTCAGCTCGAAGCCGGCGTGATCGGATCCCAGGTAGACGCGCATACCGCGCAGTGTGTCAGGCCCGCCCCCGTGCCGGCGCGCGGGCGGCGGCACGGAGGCGGATTCGTCACAGGATCTGCTGCGGCAGTTCGGCGACGACCAGCCCGGCGCGCGCCTTCGGAGTGAACCAGGTGCTCTTGCGGGGCATCTTCTCGCGGGCCAGGTTGACCGCGACGAAGTCGTCCACGGTCACCGGGGCGATGAGGATCGCCAGCTCGGCCCGCCCGGCGTCGACCTCGCCGGTGAGCCAGCTCGCCGGGTAGTCGCCGCCCACGTAGGTGATCCGCTTGTCCCCTGGGTCGAGGCCGAGCGCGTCGCGCAGCAGCAGCCGCTCGACCAGGGCGTGATCGAGGTTCTCCAGCCGGCCGCCGTCGACGTGCGGCAGGGTGACCGCGTACCCCTGCCCGGCGAGGTGAAGGTGGATCGTGCCGCCGGTCGACGGTACCTCGACCCGGCCGTTGACGGGGGTGACCTGCGCGCCGGCGGCGCGGAGCCGGTCGAGGAGCTCCGCCGGGGTGGTGGTCAGCTCGCTGACCAGCCGGTTGTAGGGCTGGATGGCGACCGAGGCGGGCGTGGTGACCACCGTGAGGAAGCGGGGCAGGCCGCCGGTCTGCGCGGCCAGGCTGCGGTGGTTGCCGTCCGCGACCACCAGCTCGCCGCCGCCCGCGAGGGCGGTCAGCCGGTCCTGCTCAGGGCCGGGGCCGAGCAGCCAGATGGCGTGCGTCCGCCCGGCCTGGTCGACGTCGGTGGCGGCGGGCGCGCCGGCCGTCTCGGTCGCCGCGGCGAGCGCCGCGTGCAGCTCGTCGCCGCGCCCGGTCTGCAGCAGCAGTACGGGCGAGAGCAGGTGACCCAGCGCCTCGGCCAGCGCGACCCGCTCCCGGACCTTGGCGATGAAGACGTCCTCGTTGCGGATGACCAGACCGGGCTCGTCGGCCCGGGTGGAGATCTGGTCGGTGTCGACCATGGCGAAGAGCCCGTACGCGGTCTCCTCCTCCGGCGCGCTGATCCGGTAGAGCACCACGACCTGCTCGGCCGGGGTGTAGCTGCCGTCCGCCTTGGCCTCGGCGAGCCGGGCCACCGCGTCGGGCAGCGCGTCGAGGAAGGACTTTCCGAGGCTGTCCGGCGCCCGGTGGGGCATCTCGATGCCCAGGGCACTGTGCGGGTTCGCCGCGACGATGGTGGTGATCTCCGCCTCGTCGGCGAACTCGTCGTAGTTCTGCGCGCCGGTGCCGCCAGTGGTGATCCAGGCCCGGGCGATCGGATGCACGACCGTCATGCTCGCTGACGCTACCCGCGCCGCCCACCCCGCCGGTGCCGGACCCTCACCGCTTCCACCAGATGAAAGGAGGGCCCCTGCTTGACGGCGGCGGTGGAGAGGGTCCCCCTTCTCCACCGCCCCCGCTCAGCCGGTGCGGTGGCGGCCGGGGCCCGGGTGGCGGGCGGGGGCGGCCAGGCGGGACGCGGCGGAGTTGAGGCGTACCGTCGTGGCGCCGACCGGAGCCGGACGCCCGGCCGCGGCGCCGGACCGGATCGGGCTCTGGGCCCGGGCCGGCAGGGCCACGTCGCCGGGCGGGGTCATCCGGGAGGTCGCCACCACCCGAGCCACACCGACCACGATCGGCGGGGCCAGCAGGTCGACCATCTCGGCCGGCAGGGAGGGCCGTACGGCGGGCCAGTCGCCCTCGGCCACGGACCAGTACGTCGCGTCGGAGTCCTCGGTCGCCGGCTGCGGCGCGTCGTCGGGCATGCTGCGGTGCTTACCCATGGGATTGCCTCCAGGAGCTGCCGGGGTACGGCCGGCACGGGCCGCCGGCCAGGGGCCGACGCCTGGCGCCCCGGCGAGACGTGGCGCAGCGGCTACGTGCCGCTCCAG